>SAAR01000090.1 GCA_009916335.1 Erysipelotrichia bacterium
TACGTGTTTAAAATGCTAGAGAATATTTCTGCTTATCGTATCAGCTTCTACGTAAGTCATATACGATCACGCGATCAGAGAAGCGTTCATTTTAAGATTTGAAATCTACGTATTTTTCATCTTTGAAATGAAAAACTGATTTTAGACTCTTTGCTAAAGAGAAAGAGTAGATGCAGGCTCTTTATAAATTGTGCAGATTATATTCAACGTTTTACTCGGTGGCTACAACCGAAAAGTGTAGTTTTGCAATACTCTACAATGATACGATTTTTTATAGCATTAAAATAACGTTATAAAATAACTAGTTTTTATCTCCTGATTTGTGCTTAAGATTTACTATATCTTTAAACTCCAATCCATAATCGTCTGTATAATATTTATCATCACAAGAGTATCTTTGTCATGATAAATCATACTGCTATAATCCCATATCAAATATTCTAAAAAAACAAAGAAACTTGCATACCAAGCTGCTTTCATATTTTTAAGATCTAAAAATATAATATAGGTGATACAGAAAAACAAAATCAGAGTTTTATAATACAACTTGTTTCATTTGCCCAAATAGTGCTCTGTAATACTTACACGATTATGTTTCATCACAAAGCTTACTTGTTGTAACGATTCAGCATAAGAATATCCCGCTTTTGCATATTCAAATATTCTTCGTTTAGCAAAATTCCATCTTAGACCATGTGAGGCTTCTAGCGATCCCTTGCAAAGCTTGGCTCTTTCTTTTAATCATGGCATTCCCAACACAAGATAACAATATTCTCTTATTTATTGAATTTTTTAAACCTATCTATATCACTTATTTCATTTTTTAAAACTTTTTTTATATTCTTGAAATCCTTTTTTAAAGTCTTGCCGTGTAGATATTCCAAAGTCTCTTTTCTAGGCAATGGATCTGCAGTATTCATCGTAACAACACATTTAATACATCCATTAATACATTCTTCATGATGTTCTTCATTAATATAGAGTCTCATCTTAGTCTTTTCAATCCAATCATGCCAGCGGTATTTACAAAGATCATATACATACCCTACTCCACCTGATTGATTGTCATAAATTAAGATGTTAAACTTTTCTTCTGATTCTATCACCAAGGAACTTAGCTCTCTTTCATCAATACCTAGTTCTTCACAGCCACTTAATTGAAGGGCGTTGGCTAGCGTTTGTGCAATTGTTATATCTTCTATTGCTCTTTTGGGCATAATCACTATAGCATCCGTAATCATTTTTGCCATCATCATATGATTTCTCCACACTGTAGGAGAAGAAGATAGGCACATTCCTACCCCTGTTTCATTATAAATAGCTGTATGTTTTTTAAAAGCTGCCGGTAACCGCTCATAGCTACCACTATTTTCTTTATCATTTTCTGATTCTGCATATCCACATTTGGTGCATACGGCAAATCCTAGCCCTTTGCTACCCTTATTCATCCCATAAATCAGTGCTTTTTCTTTATAGACAACTTGAAAATCATCATAATTTAGAACCATATCATTATCTGAGCTTGCATGAATAGCACTGTATATTTCCAATTTTCCAATTTTTACAGGGCTTTGTATACGATAGGACAACTTATCAGATGCAGCTGTGATATAACCATGCTCTGGTATTATAAATGCAGCTCCTGGAGAGACAATCCCTTTACATCCTGATTGATTACATTCATGTACTTTAATATAAGGAGATGTAAAAAAATGTCCCCTATCACAAACATATGCAAATCCTTTTTCTCCAAACGCTTCATCAAGATTCTCGCCTGTAAAATGTTTTGATAAACCTTTTGATTCTACCAATCTTCCACCTGCTAATATTTTTGATCCTGGAACATACTCAGCAAGTGCCATAAAACTTCCTCGTGAGAGTTCAAACATATTTTTATCACTAATAACTTGAAGAGATTTAACATCAATGGGAAATCCGTATTTTGGAAGCAATTGATTGTTGGAAAAAATATCGATAAGGCTTTCTGAATGCTTTTGTTTTATACTAAATCTAAGTGCATTCTTATGCCCTGCCGTTTGTGCAAATTCCCAATCGTGAAAGTATTGTTTTAAATTATTCAAATACTCAGTGGAAACCGCACCTATCTGCTGAGAAAAATGCTTAATTAAGGTCTCATAATGGATTTTCTTCTCCACATATTTAAAAATTTCATCAAATACCACCCTATCATTTTCAGTCATGGTGTAGTTTTCTAAGAAAGCAATAAATCGATTAGAAATTGAGTTGTCTTCGATCTCCAGATTAAAGCGTTGATGAATATTTTCAACTCTTGGAGGCAATGTATAAACACCAACAAAATATCCCATTTTTTTAAATGAATCAAAGAGAAGTTGATCTTTGCTATATAAGTTATCCTCATAGAATTTAGAAAGCATTAGCGAATTAAAATGCCGTGTTGCCAGTTTTTCTTTTTCAAGGGATATAGTTAATTTTTTCAATGGTTTTTGTAGATAATAGGTAAAGTCTCTAAAAACATTTTGATCAAAATGCCTATTGCGTGTATAGGTAAGAATAATAGAAGACCCATCGGTTCTTCTTCCTGCGCGTCCTGAACGTTGAATATAATTTGCTTTATTAGGCGGGACATTAGCCATTAAAACCCCACTTAAGCCTCCAATATCAATTCCAACTTCTAGTGTGGTCGTTGCTGATAGGATATTGCGTTTACCCAAAATAAATAGATCTTGTAAGCGTCTATTCTCTTTTGAAGAGAGTTGCGCAGAATGCTCTTCCGCCCATAGGCCGTAACTCAACTCTTCAGACTCTTCTAAATACATTTTTCGGTAACGCATAAAATAACTGTGTTTATCTAAATCTTCTTGTAAAACATGGCTTACGTGTACCACGGAATGCTTATCTAAAACAACACCATTAAGACTATTTGCCCATAAAGAGTGTGTCACGCTATTTAAATACAACTCTTTTGGGATAGTGAGCATAAACTCATAAAATACAAGCCTAAAGGCTTCAACAACCCTTCCATCGTCTGCTTGAATTTTATCCCATGTGATCCATTTGATATCTTCTCTTTTTGCCGCTTGCAAAAATGTATGATAGATGGCTTCTAAAAATGCATGAACTTTTTCGTCGGTATCTTCACAATGAAAACTACGAAGTAGCTTTTGAACAAATTTGTAAATACTACTGCGAGCTGTTACTTTTAAACTAAATAGATTTTTATTCTTTGCATTATACGAAATGTATTGCCCCAAGCCTTGCATATCCAGTTCATAGTCTTTCACCGTCTGGCTTGAATGCTCTGCCGTTGTGGCACGCTGTTGTCTAAAAATATAAATAAACATTGCTAATATTTCATTTTTTGCTGCACAAATTGCATCGATACACTCATTAAAATTTAATTCAAAGTGTGCGCTTAAATCAATGCTCTTTAGGTTAGGAAACGTGTAACTGATAAGACCTATACTCTCAAGGTTAATATCATACGCATTAGGAGAGATAAGTGCATTGACCACTCTTGTGTAGAGTGATTCGATCATCGCTTCTGCATTTTTTTGATACGAAAGCTGATCTCTCTCATCAGGGGTTTGCTCTTTCATGCGTTCACGATTAAAAAACTCTCCCAATAGTGGATTTGTTTGCATATCGTTAATCAGTTGAGCAACAGAAAGACCTTCAATCATTTTAGACAACTCTACTTTGGCATCATTGATTTGTTCCGTTAATTTTTGGCGTATGGTAGGATTGTCGGTTGATTTCAATTTCACTTCATTATCATCAATCAGTGTCTCATAGTATAATTTTAAATCGGCATCAAAGGCATTATTGGCGTTTTTACGAAGTGACTGCATGATGACTTTTCGAAACAACTGTGTTTCATGCTGCGTTGTGAGTACCGGTCCCAAACGAGCAGCTTGGCTTCTACTGTCTGAAAAACTTAGGAGTCTTCTGCCTCGCGCGGGTAAGAATATATTGCTTTGAGCATCTATTTCTGGCATAGTGACCAGCATTGTCTCTGTAACCAACGGAATAAGAAATTGATCACTTACCGCTAAATTATAAAACCCTTCCTCTTGGCATTTAGGACAAATCGAATGTTCATAGAATTTGTTATGGTAATCATGTTCTGAACATTTTTTACCCTCTTTATCAATATAGAGGGGTACCTCTGATTCTGTGAAACTTAAAATCTTTCCATCTGCTTTTTTATAATCCGTGTGATAGAACCGTTCCAATCGTAATGTATCTTTGTCGTCTAAAGAGCCATAGAAAAAGAGTTCATGGCACCCTTCACATTTAATCAAATTCAAGGTGGGGCTTTTACACGTTGTACAGTTGTAATAGATACCGTGATGAAGTTTGCCCAAATGCGTTATTTTAGAATCGGGACATTCTGGATTAGAGCACACAGAAAAGCCTTGAGATGATCGAACTTGCAAATGCAATTTATGGGGCAAGAGTGGCAGTTCGTTATCATTGACTCTGGCTTTTGCACCTATAGTAAAAATATTGAGCAGGGTTTGCTCGCTCATGTTCGGTGCAACAAGATGCTTTAATTCGTGCAACCCTATCGTATATTTTTCAGATAAGATTTTTAAGACTTTTGAAAAAACGTTAAAGCCTTTAAATTCTAAGAATAGGTCTTCATTTTTTTTAGTCATTAATGATGTAATGTCCTCAAACGATTCTATCTCATTTGCCACATCAATCGTAGGGTCAATTTCTTTAAATTCTTTTTCGCCTACAACGCTTAAAATTGTCTCTTTATTAAAAAATTTGCTAAAAAATGAATTTCTTTCTTCCTCATTCCCCGAGAGGGTTGCGGTCGTTGCCATATATAGAATTTCATTGTTACTTTTTTGAGATTTAGCAACAACTCTTTTAAGCAATAAAGAGACTTCTGCAGCGAGTGTCCCCGTATACAAGTGCGCTTCATCAATGATGATGGTTCTTAGTGCATTTCCAATTAAACCATAATCATTTGGACGAGAGAGTATATACTCAAGCATAGAATAGTTTGTAATCATAATATCTGGAGGGCTAATTCTTGCCTCCCTTCTGGTTTTTATAAAGCACGCATCTGAAAATTCAGCTGAAGCAAAACGCTCTGTTTCTGGTGTTTCGCTGTTGTAAAAAAACATTTTTATCTCGGATTGACCTTTGAGGTATGCATACAAACGCTTATTTTGATCGGCCACCAATGCATTCATGGGGTACAAAATAATCGCTCTCACCCCTTTTTCATTTTCTTGTCGAGGATTTTCTATTAAATCTTTTAAAAGTGGAAGAAGAAATGATTCTGTCTTACCAGCACCTGTTGGGGCTGTGACGATAATCCCAGGCTTATCACGCATAGACATCTCATGTGTAATCTTTAGTGTCTGAAATTGGTGTTTAAATGGAAAATAGTTAGGATTAAACACATTATTACGCTCAAGTAATTTAATAAATTTCTTACTGACAAAATCGATATTTCGTAGGATAATGTCATGTTTTTTTGCTGAAAATGCCCCTTCAACTAAAATCTTAGATACCAATCCCTCTTGAGAACAGAGCAATTCTTTAATTTGTGCTTGTATCTGCGCATTGGGAACTTGTATTTCGCCTAATATACTCTCCTCAAGCCTTTTTTTAAGGCTAGTAGAAAGCTTGATAGCATCTAAATATTTACTCATCCTATGCTCCGAAGTGCGTTGACCAAATAGTAATTGCTACTGATACGATGCATCGCTATTTTTAAATTGTGTTTATCGATTCCGCCTATTCTCTGCGTTGAATGAAGATCATGGATTATTTTTTCAACAAAAGATTCGTCCAATTCTTCTTCTAGCGAAGAATCCTCTAATAGTCCAATAAAATACTCTGTAAATTTTTTTGAAGCGGCCGCCTCCAGAAACTTAAACAATAAAATAGGAGTTTGAAGCAGTAAATCCATCTTTTGGTGTGTTAAACAATGTTTGAGTATTCCTTCTGCACTCTCTTTTGAAAAATGCAGCTCAAAACATATGTGTTCGTATAATGCTGCCAAGGAAGGAAAATGTATTGTATAAGGCTTACTCTTAATCATAAGGCTCTCTGCAAAACAGTTCTTAAAAAACTCTTCTGGATTTGCCATGACAGTGTGTCTAAGAATTTCCATAGACCTGTCTCTTAATAAAAAAGGATACTGAGTGGCTAGTAATATTTTTAATTTTTCCAAATCGTGACATTCTTTTATCAAATCAAAAGAACGCATGTCCCAAAATGCATCTATCACTTCATCTTTAAACACTAAAAGTCCACACATAATACTTCCATCATGCGTGTACGTATGATTAGATATTGAATGTTTGATTGATGAAAAACTACGCTCACTTTGTTTTAAATTTTCATCAAACAGGACTATTTTTGCACTATCGGGTATCTGCTTTTTTGGAGTAAAGAGTAGTTTAGTGTCGTCTTTTGCATCCAACTGAGCATACGCATTCGTACGCATATAACAAAATATCTTTTCCATATGAGCATTAAAAAGATGGTCTGCGTAAAATAGCATTTCTCCAAATCCACAAAGTTCACCCATGGAAAAAAAGCGATTTACTTTTACTGTTTGATAAAAGTTCGATTTGCTTTTTAAATAGAGTGGCTCATTGTGATGAAGATGACAAATATTAAATTGTTTATTGTGTACCTCTTTTTGAGTCACCATAGAATCATTTGGAAGTAATTGTACTTTTCCTTGTTGGTCTTTAACAAATACCCTTATTTGTGGATATTTTTCAACAAAAATACAATTGAGAGTTTTTTTAAATGTTTTGCCTTGATACTTTATAAAAAGTGTGTGCTTGGGCTCAATGAACATATCACTTGTTAGTTTTACGGTTATATGATCTGCTTTTAATTCCTCTTGATCCGCATATCCTCCAGTATAATTCCACTTTACAACAGATGCATCTTGTGGTAAAGCACCCAAGTCAATATCGTCTTGTCTTTCATCATATGCTAATATTTTTGTACAAAAGATTTGATTTTGATTGAGCTCAAAGGTATTACTTGCTGCATAGACAACCAATTTATCAATCCAATCTGGTTTTTCAACGGTTTCGGTAAAGTTCAGATTAAAAAGAGATTCTCCGTTGAAGCTGACCTTACAATCATCGCTACTTTTGATATCAGGGATAAGTGTCGCATACCCCTCAAAAAATTCTCTTTGCTCGTCTATTGCGTGATTACAATCAAGATCGGAGTCTATGAGCATGTAGTACTTTTTATGAGTGTTGAGCTTTTTAAATATATTCAGATAAATGTTTCCATCTTCATCGAAAATCATGATTTGTTCACTAAAGTCAAACAATACTATTTCTGTGGAATAAACCACATCTTTATCTTCATTTTTAAGTTCTAACAACACTTTATTAACATCTGGATTCTTAAGAATGATTTCTCTCTCCAAAACCAATGCTTTATTGCTATCAGCTATGACACACCCTTTGTATGCATCATCCATGTAGATGTCATATTTGAAACCTCCCAAGTTGAGGCAATACAAGTCTCGTGCATTAATGTAAAATTGTAAATAACCTTCTTGATAGAAAACTTTGTCTAAATAAAAAACCGGGAGATCATTGCTATCACTAAGAGAGATGTGCTTTAGTTTCTGCTTTGCATTTTTTAGCAAATCATCTATATTCATATGAGCAAACCATGGATTTAATGTTAGAAGCTGTTTCACCTGATGAAAATCAACCACATGGTCTCTAAACCGCTTAATAGCCCTCCATCCATTACTAAATTCAGAAGAGTAATTAGTACTTTCTTGATCATACAGCTCTGATAGCACTATTGGCATTGAATAATTTGAAAGCCATAGTTTTAAATGTTTGAATCCACTATCAAGAAGACCAATTTGCAAAAATATAGTATTTCTAATGTAATGGTGATCATCCTTATTACTATAATCATTCCTTAGTTTAAACAAATTCACCGCATATTCTATAGCTTCTGTAAGATGATGATTCGGGGAGTTATGCTGTGACATAAAAAAATGATCTCGAAAAAAAGTTGTTACTTTGGAAAATTTTTCGAGTTCTTGACATATTGCACTCCAAATCGATGAATAACTTTCTCTTTCTTTTAGAGCATAAACTATAAATACTAAAAAAATTAATCCTAGAAATGCTTTTTCATCCCGTGTTAACTTGGAAGGAACTGTTCCAAAGCCAAGCAACAGTGTTTCAATCTCCTCTTTTGCATTCAGCGGAAGATTAATTTCTATAATGGATAATAAACCTTTAGAGGTCTTAAGGGCTTTTAACAGTTGTATTACGGTTGTATGGCTTTTATATTTTTGTAAAAATGGAGCATAATCAAATTTAACGGAATCCATATCGAGCTGTTTGAGGTAAGAGTGATCTTTTGATATTTCTAAGATAGGTACATTTTGAATAGTATCACTGGTTCCTCTTAGCCAATTAGCCCATCCAGACCACCCCTCTTTTTTATAAACATAATGGGGAGACCGTGGAATATCTAATGGTCGTGGAGGCAAATTGGTATAATCCCCATTAACGTAATGTTGCCACTCTTCATTCTCTTTCAATCCAAGCTTATGGACAAACTCTCTTGCTTCTTCAAACGCTAACCAAGTATCCCCTGGATCATCATTTTTACCTCTTTTTTTTCTAGAGGTGCCAAGCCAATCTCCAATATCTATCCAGCCTATGTTTTCATAAATGCTAGATGGATTGGCTGGAATATCACTTGGTTTAGGCTCATACCCCAGTAATTCTCCTTTGCAATATTGACGCCATTGAATCTGCCCATCTAAGCCAAGATTTCTAACATATTCACGTGCTTCTTCAAAACTTCTCCACGCTGTTCCAAGCCAGTCTTTTATATTAATCCAATTTTCTGCATAGACTACCTGAGGATTCCAAGGGATATTGTCTGGCTTGATCAAATCTTTTAAATCACCTTTGTAATATTGCTGCCATTGTTGAGCAGTTTTTAACCCAAGATTTCTTATGTATTCACGCGCTACTTCAAATGGTAAATATTCTATTTCTACTTTCGTCCCAATCCAATCACTCCAGCCTTTCCAGCCTGCATTGTGATAAATAACATCTGGGTGAGGAGGAATAAAATCAGGTCTTTTTGAAAGGGTGAGATGTTCCCCTTTTGACCAGAGTTTCCATTCTTTGCTATTTTTAAATTGCTGCTTTCTTACATACTCTCTTGCTTCTTTAAAAGGAAGATAATTTTTTTTCATCAAAATCTCCATGTATTTACAATTTTCAATCTTCTAGTACCGTAAATTACTTCAGGTATGAAAACTTATTCTGAGTGATTTGAACCGCCAGTTAGCAGTACAATTGAAAAGTTACTTGAACGTCATAAAAAAGCTGTAGAAGCCAGATTATAGAGCGAGTTATTATAACAGTGTTTTGTTGAAACATTTTCCGAACTCAATGATCTTCATTCAATGGTATGGCTTAGATAATTTAAAAAGGGCACACAGCGTTCCAAAGTGTTCATTGAGAAAGTTCATCATGGTGTTTTCCTTTATCCGATATCTCTGGATTCTTTGGTATACACTTCATCTTGACTTGCTTTTAATGCAGTGTTTTGCCAAGCATGCTCATCTTCTTTTTTTTTTGCTCTTTTTTCATCGATACGGTGCATCATTTCTTTATATGAGATAGAGTTATCTTGGTTGGTATGATTTTTCATACGCTCCTTGATTAAAGGAGCTAATTCCATAGCTTCTTGTTTGTCATAGCACTCTTGAAGTATTTTATACTCCGCATAGGGTAGTAACACACTTTGAGGTATCTCTTTTTCATCGGTGATAATGACCTGTTGCAGTTTATAAGACGCAACATAATCTAAAATACGCTCTAAATGCCTTTCAAATTTAACACGTGTGGTTGTAAGATAGATCACATTATCTAACAATGTTTTTTCATGTTCTTTTTTTTCTTTTTGCTTTTTTGACTCTTCTTGATCACTTTTATACATCCAATATGCCAACACTACAGCAAAAGCGCTCACAATCCATTGTCCCCAAGATGCTTCAACCATCAGTTTTCCTCCTTTTTAATAGATACATAATAGGCAAAAAATGCCACCAGTGTTGCTATAAACATCCCATATGTGATTTCCATAAAATCCCTTTAATGCCAACGTTGCTGAACTGCCCAATAAAGTCGTTCTTTAACCATCAAGCGTTGTCTCTTTCTTCTGTATTTTTGAACATCACTACCTAAGCGATACAATAACAGTGTTGCGAGTAATCCTAAAAGACTTAACACTAAAATAAATGTTTCACCACTCATAAGTATTCCTTAGCAAGATAAGAGTAGATGCATTTAATCAAGATAGGTTTCATTCCTTTAAAACCAATGCTGAAAGCGTTGAATAAAAGATGTATATTTACGTATAAGCCCTATAAAAAGCATAGCGATCATTCCATACACTATCTCCCAATAGTGTTGATGAACATACGATAAGATCATCACAAGACCCATCGAGATATAAAAGAGTGTGATACGATACCTTGCAATCAATCCTCTCATGTAAAACTCCTCTAACCAATATGTGCGTGATAACGTGCAAAATAGCTTAACCAATAAGCTTCATTGCTAAAAGAGGTACGCGTTGGTGCATAAAAGGCAGGTTTCTTTCGTTTTTGATGCTTTTTAGTTGAGGGTTCATCTTCTAAAAGCAGTGTTGAGAGGGTAAGATGGGAATGGGTTACATCACAATTCATACAAATACGCTTTTTATGAGAGTCTTGCATGATCCATTGCACCGATCGTTTGGTTAAAAAACGTTTGATTGCTGGTACAAAGTCGCCATCAGAGCTGATGAAAAGCAGATGCGAACAGTGATGATGCGTATCGATAAGAGTGACGATTTTAGCATCGGTTGGCATCAAAGACGAAGTCATAAGAAGGGTAAAGCCTTCTTGATACAAGAGTGCTTTTGTTGCCTCATCAATGGGTTTATGTGCGACGACATAGCTTATTTCAGGTGTAAACTTGGCAAGGTGTTTGATAGAAGAAAGTGCCTTAATAGAGATATTATGTAAATTTCACTCGAAGTTTCCAGCCGTTTCACAAACATGTTTCCACTTTTTTAACGGTGAATTAGGCTGTAAAATTGTAGCATAAAGCTAGACTTCGATTTCTTCTTTTTTCTTCGATTTGAGTTTTCTTTGTGATTCTCCTTGTAATTCAATTTTATAGGCATTATGAACAATACGATCAAGTATTGCATCAGCAATAGTAGGATTATGCAAATGTGAATGCCATTCCTGTATTGGAAGCTGAGACGTGATGATCAAAGATGAATTATTGGTTCGATCTTCTACG
>SAAR01000540.1 GCA_009916335.1 Erysipelotrichia bacterium
GGTATGATTGCCATGTTTTTCATTGCTTTTACTTTTACTAGTTTCATCATCATACAAGCAAACATCACAATCGCACCAATGGCCATTAATACATAATCCATCGTTTGTGCATGGCTAAAATTCTTTGCACCTAAACTAAAAACACTCATTCCAATATACATAATAAAATCGAAAATGATTAAATAATTCGTAATCTTGTTTTTGTTTGTCGGTGTAATGTCCATAAACTTTAATTCTGCTTGAATTTTATCAGCGTATGCTTTACGATCATCACCAATCACTTCATTTACACTTAATCCCTTTTTCACTGCATCTTCAAACACATCACATAAATAAGCAATATATTTATTGTAAACAAGTTTATTACGCCAGTCAGGATCAAGATTTCCTACCACATCTTCCACAGCTTTTACATACTCCTCTGGTAAAGCAGCAATTCTTTCTACATTTTCATCTACATTTATTTTCTTTTCATTCACACTCATTCTTCATTACCTCACAGTGAACCTATTATATCACTTGTTAATATAAAAAAGAAAGTGTAGAATGAAAACATAAATAAAAACGGAGGTAAATATGAAACAATTCAAATTAAATAATGGTGTTCTAATTCCTTGTATTGCCTATGGGACATGGAAAATAGAACCAGGTGAAATTAGTGAGAAAAGTGTTTTAGAGGCAATAAAACAAGGGTATACACATATTGATACAGCAGCTGTATATGGCAATGAAGAAAGTGTTGGAAAAGCAATTAAGCAAGCCAATTGTAAACGTGAAGATTTATTTATTACTAGTAAGGTGTGGAATGATGATCGTGGTTATGAAAAAACAATGCAAGCTTTTAAAACAACAATGGAAAAATTAGACTGTGAATATTTAGATTTATATTTAATTCATTGGCCTAACCCACTTGCATACCGAGATCATTTTGAACATATGAATAATGAAACTTGGCGAGCAATGGAAGATTTGTATATGGCTGGTAAGATTAAAGCCATCGGTGTATCTAATTTTCAAATTCATCATCTTGAAAAATTGAAGTACCGTATTCAACCAATGGTAAACCAAATTGAATATCATCTTTCCTATACACAAGATGAGCTTGTAAAATATTGTCAAACACACAATATAGCAGTTGAAGCATGGAGTCCATTAGGGAATGGTAAAATTTTTGCATGTGAACAACTACAGCCCTTTGTCAATAAATACCATAAAAGCATAGCACAAATTGCTTTACGCTATATTATACAAAAAGGGATCATTGCTTTACCTAAATCTATAACACCTAAAAGAATAAAAGAAAACATAGAAATATTTGATTTTGTGATTAGTGAAGAAGATATGCACAAATTAGATCAATTAAAACTAAAAATTCATGCAGCAATTGATCCAGATACAGCGAGGTTTTAAAATGAAAGAACATGCATTAATTTATTTAGGAGAAACACAACAATACAAACAAGAAATCATAGCTTTATTAAAAGCGTTTGACTTTACTTATACTTTTTTAGATGATGGTGATTTAGAGAAAGATGTACTTTCTTTATTTGATAAAAAGGATTGTGAAACAACAATCAATACACGTTTTCCTTTTAATTTTATCTTCTTTAAAAATATCGATCACGATAAAATTATTGAATTTTATAAACAATGTGCAAATAATGGTTATCCTTTCTCACATAAGGCAATTATGACACAACACAATCAAAATTGGATTATGGAAGATTTATTAAATGAAATTAGTGAAGAACATGAATTTTTCAAACAATGGTCTTTATTGAATACATTATTACAAGAAGCAAATGATTGTGATGAAACATTGTATACAGAAGAAAGCTATGAGGCTTATAAAATGGCATTCATTAAAGCCTTTATGTTTAAACAACAACCTAAAACGGATAAAGCAATCATTACCCAATTAAACGATGAAATGATTAAAACTAAGCAAGCACTTATCTTAAAAAACAACTAAAAAGGAACATCTGTTCCTTTTTAGTTGCATATTTAATATTTTTTTCCTATAAATAAAAATTATTTTTTATCGTTAACCCATTTTTTAAATTGAATGATTATCGTAGGTAAGAACGCAAGTCCATTAATCATCATAATTTGTTTTAAGCTAATTGCTGATACTGCAAAAATAGAATGTAATGCAGGGTTTAATAAAATAAAATGTAA
>SAAR01000541.1 GCA_009916335.1 Erysipelotrichia bacterium
GCTTTATATTTGGTTAAAAAACCCCAACCGGTCTGTGGTAAATTCGGAATTTAACCCAATTATTTTAGACCCGGGGGTATATTTTAATTATTTTTCTGTAATTTCCGAACAATAAAATCAGAATTCAAAAGTTTCATCATCAAACTGCTTGTATCTGTGTCTATCATGCCTCTTGTTGTGGCAGTCATGACACAAGGTGCGAAGGTTACTAGGCTCTAGTGCAAGCTCTGGATGATACTCAAGCTCCTTGATATGATCTATCTCTAGTGTCGCAGTCTTAGCCGTTGTCACTCTGCCTTCTGCTTTACACCATTGACATTCATTGTTATCACGCTTGAGTATCTGTTCTCTCATACGTCTCCAAGCGCCTGAGCAATAGAACCTGTGCCTTGCCTTTGGTGTGCTTACATCTATCATGATTCAATCGTAAAACAAAAACGCTACGAAAAAGTAGCGTTCTTTATATTATTCATGGAACATCTTAAGTAAATGACCACCGTCATATTTCTCAGCAAACTGCTGCGTCGCTTTGTTATTTCTAGCAATGACTGCAGTTTTTGAGTAATACATATTCATAGTGATCTTAATGATGCCCCAGCGATCAATGTAATAATGTTTGAATATCTTACGATCATCTTCATCTTTAATATTGTCTAATGCTTCATTGATAAGCTGAGATTGTTTGGCATTCTTCTTATTGCGAATGATAATTCTTAAGGTCATTCGAACATCATGCCATTGTGCTTTCGTCAATTCTTTTGTCATATTCTAACTCCTGTTATGTTATAATAGTATTAGAATAAATCAATCGCGAAGCCCATTGCAGTGGGCTTTTTTGTTTAATTAATTAATTTAAAATATAATGAGATTAGAAACGCAATCCCAAATAATATATTAAAGGTTGCGGTCCCAATACTTATTGGACTTCTTGGCTTTCCAATTGCATAAGGCGTAACGAACATTCCAAGAATCAGTAATAGCACGTAGGCTATGATAATTATATTTGCAATCATTTTCCCTCCAGTTGAGTTTAGCGAGTTCCTAGCTCAGTATGATATAATTTGTTAGACCATAAAAAATATAAACGTTAGAATTCACAATTTCGCTCAAGCTTGGTCAGCTTGGGCTTTTTTATATAAATAATCCAATAACAGCAAGTATAAATACTTCAGTTAAAGCACATGCAATTATCGCTACTGCTGCTCCATAAAGAATGTCAGTAGCACCGTCATCTGTAATTTGTTTTTTATAAGCAATAGCAGCTCCAATTGAACCAGATACGAAAAACGATATGATTACAATTGAAAAAATTTGAATTAGTATATCTATCATATTTCTCCTATTCTATCTAACGATAGTCAATTATAGTTTTAGATTTTCCTGTTTCTAAATTAGTAACGGAAGTTTTTCCTAAAGGTCCGACACCTACTTCGGTTAGAAGAGGGGTGAGTTCAGGTAAGTGATTAATACTTCTTTCTTGTATTGACCATAATTTTTTTCGATAATTAATCCTATCCCTCACATCCAAAGCCTTAATCATTGAGATAGGCTTTTTCTTGTGCTTAAATCGTGGAATGTTAACATATCCATAATGAGAAACATAAGAATCAAATTTCGTTCTATCTCCGCCATAAACATTAACCATAACAGCTTTTCTACGTCTCACTCCACAACCTCCACGATATAGGCAACTTTGAAAGCTCCGTTGTCAGCAGTGTACCAACCTGCGTTGCTTTCGATTTCTTGGATAATATCAGCATAATTATCAGCTTTAACTGTATTTTTTACAAATGCAATTCCTTCTGGCTTGCAGATTGCAGCGCTATATAACTCAAATTTTTTCATATCCACCTCAATCCAGATTTTGATATGCTGCGATTAAAGAAATAACAATAGTTAAAATCCATTCGCTAGTTGTTGCATTTTTAAAAAACATACTAATCATATTAGAAGTAGTCATGAAAACAACTAAGAATATAACAAATTTTGTCAAGTAATCTCTTATTTTTTTACGCATTCTCCACCTCAATCCATATGTTTATCAAGCCATTTTTCAGGGAACACGTTCTCAGACTCATCAAGGTCTGAGCGGTTGAAATCTTGTGAATGGAATTTTTTACTCCAATAATCTTTCAACTCAATTCCGCATCTTTCACAAGTGATAGTCCCATAAATA
>SAAR01000542.1 GCA_009916335.1 Erysipelotrichia bacterium
CCTCTGAATTCATTGCATCAAAGTAACCATTGGCATTCACGCGTGTCATATCATACATCGTCGATGCTACGGTCGCTTTAATTCGTGTATCCATAACCGCGGCATTCAAAGCCATCCCTCCCCAACCACAGATCCCAATTACTCCGATTTTTTCTGGATCAACATTATCCAGCGTTGACAGTAAATCAACCGCAGCGGATAAATCTTCTGTATTAATATCTGGCGATGCCACATATCGCGGCATACCTCCGCTTTCGCCAGTATAAGAAGGATCAAATGCAATAGTAAGAAAACCAGCCTCTGCCATCGTCTGAGCATATAATCCTGATGCTTGTTCTTTCACTGCTCCGAAAGGGCCAACAATGGCAACTGCTGATAACTTGCCGGTGATATTCTTTGGTTCATATAGGTCAGCAACAAGCGTAATGCCATAACGATTATGAAACGTAATTTTTCTATGATTAACTTTGTTACTTTGTGGGAAAGTTTTATCCCACTCCTGAACTAATTCAATTTCTTGTGTTTTCATTTGATTCCCCCTTTGCAAACATTAATACCAGTTGTTCTATTTCCGTCAGTTAGATAATTATTCAATTAATCATTTATATACTGAATGAATTGTTTCAAAATTGTTTTATCGTAAATGCTTATCATCAAATTGAATTCGAACAGGTTATCTATGATTCCTTTCCTCTGAAGATAAACAGCCATAACAACCATCTGGTCATGTAAGAAAAACAAACTATCATTGATAAAAAACCCATGTAAAAAAACGATTTTGGCTCATCAAAATTAAAAAACGAAAAGTCTACCTTCATTAACAAATAAGATGCAATATCTCTTTGTATAAAATTTTTCACTCCGTACATTGATATCAATACAAAAACACACGGCATGATGAATTTAGGAAGAAATGAACCATCTCCAACATTAAATATTTTCATAAAGAAATTAGAAAGTAACTTCCAGTGAACACCTAGGTGAACAGACGCAAAGATCACACCCCAATGCACGCTAGTCATATGTATTTTTCTAACTAAATTTGAAGGGTTATGAATAGGGATATTTGGAAATATGTGCCTAGATAGCATGATCCCACTGATTAATGCAATAATAAAAAACATCCCCACAGAAACGTTAAAGAATAATTTAACATTTCTAAACACATTACGTTCACCCGAAAAGATATACTTGGATTTGTGTTTGTTAAATACAAGATGTATCATTGTGATTATAAAGAATGATACGCCCAACCATTCATGATAAAGCTCCCCCCACAAATGGAACCCCATTAGCCCCAACAATACAGCCAATAATATCGCATCGAAGAAAACTTGTATTTTGTATTTAGTTTTCATTTTTTGTATCCAAATTTTGTAAATATTTTACCCAAGATGAAATTTCTTCTGGCACTGAATCATCGGATACATGTGTTCTGGATACGGACAAGCCTGTTTTTATGACTTTTGCTTTGGGTTGGATTCGTATAATTTCTTGTATTGATCCTGAAAAGCTACTACCACCATGCGTGGTAAATGGAATAATTGTCTTGCCACTTAAATCATTACTTTCTAAAAAACCATAAATTGCCATTGGCATGTGATACCACCAGATTGGATATCCGATAAATATCGTATTGTATTCTGATAAATTGACGTTTAATTCTTTTAGTTCTGGCCTTACACCACTTTGTTGCTGTTTTTCACCATACTCGATTAATTCATCATGACTTCTTGGGTAATCTTTCACTGTTTCTAGATGAACTAAATCACCCCCTGTGTTTTTTTGAATAAGAGAGGCTATATATTCTGTGCTACCCATTACATGATCATTTCTAACAACAATGCTCGCACCAGAGATACTATCGACTCCTTCAATATCAACTCCTTGATCTTCTTTTTGAGAAAAATATATTATGAGCGGTTTATTACTGGCTGCTTGAGCATTTGAGATAAAGCTAAAAATAGTCATAATCATTAATGCGTATGATTTAATTAAACTTAATCTTAGAATGTGCATATAAACTTAACCCCATTCAGTTTTATGTGTTTCCAACCAAATATTCACATATTGAAATATATTAAATTTTAAATAATTAACCCGATACGATGCTTAGCTTTAGTTGTTGACGAAAAGTAAGCGGCTATTTTTTATTCAAATGCATAAATTCGTCT
>SAAR01000543.1 GCA_009916335.1 Erysipelotrichia bacterium
ATTCAAATGAGCTATTTAAAGCATTGCTGAGTGGCTGTGTTGAGAGAATGATCATCCCCTCAAAAAGCTCAATTGGATACATTGAATTCAAATACCTCAAGGCTCTTTGTGATGAAAAACTGATCCCTATTATTCCTTTACAACATATTTCTGATGAAACATTGGATTTTTGTAGACACGCAATCTTTGTCGTTAAAAAACTAGCAGGCACTAATGTGGAAATTTTAGAGGAACTGAAAAATGAATGCTGTAAATAAAGCTTTCAAATTCCTTGCGACTACCCTACTCTTTTGGTTGCTGATCAATTTATTTATCGCGGCACATTCTCCTTTGTTTCCAAGTATAACCAAAATGCTTGCGAATATACCGCTTGAAATTTTTTTATTTCTAATTGTTGTGATTAACGTAATTTACCTCCAGAATGAGCCATATTTTCAGGCACTCTTGAGTGCCATCAATTTGAAAAATAAAAGATCGATCGATGAGTCAATTTCAATCCTAAAAAAACTAAAACAATCGGAAAAAGCCCTAATGATTGCGCTACTTATTTACCTATTAGGTCTTTTGATGACTATGGGTGCCTTACTGTCTGTCTTCTTTTCATTTTCAAATGCCTTATTGATGTGGGTTCTGTATTTATTTTCACTCGCTCTTATTGCATGGGTATTAGATAGAGTTATCGCGTCTTGGGCGGAATATCATCTTAACAATTTTGAGACAATAAGGAGCAAATAATGTTGATGAAGTTTATCATTTTGATCTCGCTATTCATCGTAAGCGCGAGCGCATACACCCTTGATACTTCAAGCAGCTCTGTGTACCGCAAAGATTTTGGTATCTTCGTTTACGGGGACATAGAAAGCATAGAAAACGCATTTATTTTAATTCAAGCGGTCTCAACAAGTAGTAAACTTCAGACAATAATTGCTCTCTTTATGTTATTTTTCTTGCCTTATACTTTTTATAAGATGAGTTCAACAGGGACATTTAAACCTCTTTTTACAAACTTGACCTATGTAACGGCAAGCGTCCTTACTATGTCTACCGCAACGGTACCATCTGCCTCAATTCACATTGAGGATTTACGCACAGAAACAATTTATGCAGGGCTACCTGCTCAAACTTACGCTAAGATTGATAATATCCCCTATCCTATTGCGCTAGTAACCAGTACGGTATCGACAATAACCGATAGTTTAATGATCCTTTATGAAGATGCTACAGCACTATTAAAACCCGATCTAGTTGGGGCTTCTTCTACGGCTATCGGATCAGGAAACGCTATAAATGATCTTATTAAAATCTTACAATTTAGCTCATATGATAAATCAAATGATGAGGCAACCAACTTATTCGTTCGCTCCTTTACGGCATATGTTGAGCAGTGCGGATTAAAACAGGCGCTAAACGTCAACCCAGATCTTGTTGTCAATTTTAAAAACCCATCAAAAGATCTCTTTAAATCTATTGATCCATCAAGTTTAGGCATTACAGGAAGCTCTTATACGCTTAGTTTCATTGACGCGACAAACGGTGAAAAAAGTTACCAGTGCGATGTCTTTTGGAACAACAATATCATTTCTCAATATTCAACAGTCGCGTCAAAGATAAAAGAGAGATTGAGTAAAGTTTTAACAGGAAATCTGGATTCTTCCGATGTTGTACACTCTTATTTGACATTAGCTGGAAGTATTAACGACACGGTTATCTCTGGTGAAATTGGTAAGATGGACGCTTTTATCATCAATGCCGCATCAAGAGCACCTCTAAGCAAAGCATTTGCAAATACTGCGATTGATATGTCTTCGGGGCAGGATTTGGCAAATAGGATCACAGCAGGAGCATCGTTGGCAGAGATGCAAATGCAAGGTGCTGGACAGATGAAATGGGTATCCGAGGTTTTGCCGTTTGGCTATCACTACATGTTAGGAATTATTTACTCTATATCTATGCTAGTCATGATCGTAGCTACAGCATTTGGTTATGAAAAAGGCTTCGTGATATGGAAGAACTTCACAAAAGGTCTCACAACCTATGAGTTCATCAAAATTTCTCTTGTGATCGTCAATTCTAGTGTAAATCAATACACCTCAAAACATGCGGCAGATTTTATCGCTTCTCTTGGTTCTAATCCAGCAACAGTAGATTCAATCCCCTATTATTACAATTATA
>SAAR01000091.1 GCA_009916335.1 Erysipelotrichia bacterium
ATTAAAAAAATTAAAATATGTATAATTACACTATGTAGCAAAAGTGGCAGATAGCCTATAATATAGCCTTATCTGCCACTTCACTGTAAAAGTCAAGATTAAAACTAATCTGTCAAGTATCATAAACATTTCACATATTTGACTAAATGCTTTCGTTATTTCCTTATACTTATATTATAAGTATATGTAATCTAAAATCAATCTTTTAATAAAAAGTGTTGAAACATAAAAAAACTCCCACTCTCATATGAAAATAGGAATAATTATGTACACATGGTGTGCCCAACAGGATTTGAACCTGCAACCTTTCGAGTCGGAGTCGAATGCGCTATCCAGTTGCGCCATGGACACATAATTTACCATAGAATTATAACATAAAATCAAAAGACAAATACACTATAATTTGTTATAATACCTATTAAGTGAGGAAAAGAGTTATGAAAAATAAAAACAAACTATTGGCAGTGCTTGTCATTGCTTACTTATTATTTGGTTTTATCGTTTATTATGTTACATTACCACCATTAAATTGGCATGCTCCTGAGTTTTGGACATTTTTAACGTTGATGATGGCAATCTTAGTTGTCCCTGTAATTATCTACACGTCCATACCAACTAAGAATTACTACAAACCAGCATTGAAACCGATTCGTAAATATGCGATTATCGCTATTGCAACTTGTATTATTTTCCCAATTGTAATGGCAACTGTTAGTGCTAATTTTTTCAATGCAAAAGAATACGCTAAACGTATTGATATTGAAAAAACAAACTTTGATACCATTAAAGAAGTCGATTTTAGTAAAACACCGATTATTGATCGCAATACAACAGAGGCTTTAGGGGATCGTGTTATGGGGCAGATGAGTGAACTTGTTTCACAGTTTAATGTGAGTGATGAATATACGCAAATCTCCTATAAAGATTCTGTCTATCGTGTAACCCCTTTAGAATATGCAGATTGGATTAAATGGTTTGCGAATAAAGATGATGGAATTCCTGCTTACATCACAGTAGATTCTACAACTGGTAAAGCATCGTTAGTCAAATTAAAAGATGTTGGTTTAGATAACTTACAGTATGTCCCATCAGCTAAATTTTCTAAAAATTTAAATCGTCATTTACGTTTTAAATATCCAACAGAAATCTTTGGTTCTCCTTCTTTTGAATTAGATGAAGAAGGAAATCCTTACTATGTATGTACAACATATACATATAAAGGTGTTGGTAATAAGAAGTCTGTTACTGGTGCAATCTTCGTAAACCCAATCAACGGAGAAAGTAAAAAATACAACCTCAAAGAAATTCCTAAATGGGCTGATCGTATTTATCCAGAATCACTGATTATAGAACAAATTGATGATTATGGTAGCTTACAAAAGGGATTTATTAATTCTGTGATTGGTCAAAAAGGAGTGATTGTTTCCTCTAGTGGCTACAATTACATTGAAAAAGATGGCGACATTTGGTTGTATACAGGAATTACAAGTGTCAATAAAGATTCTAGTAACTTAGGATTTATCTTAGTTAATATGCGTACTCATGAAGCACAACGTATTGATGCACCAGGTGCCGATGAAACAAGTGCCATGAAATCAGCACAAGATGAAGTAAAAAACTATGGTTATGAAGCAACTTTCCCTGTGTTAGTGAATGTGAATGGGAATCCAACTTATCTAATGAGTCTGCGTGCTCCTTCTAGTGATACAAGCAAGAGCGTTATTAAAATGTATGCAATGGTCGATGCCAGCGATTATCAAAAAGTGGTAACTGTTGGTGTTGATGAAGGCTTACCAGCTTTAAAGAAAAAGATGCTTGATTTACATGGAAATGGGAAAGTATCAAAAGATGAATTAACAAGTGCAACAATTACGATTACTAGCTTAGAAAAAATAGCGTTTGAAGGAAATACAAAATACTATTTCACAGATGAAAACGGCAATCGTTATAAAATGGACTTCACAACAAAATATGAAGAGCAATTGGCTTTCCTAAAAGTAGGAGATCAATTACAGATTCAATATGTAGAGAGTGAAGGGATTATGAGCATTAATAAATTAAAATAAATGAGCAAAAGAGTAGCAATACTCTTTTTTTGTATATAGAAACAAACATGGATAAAAAAAGCAGCTTTACAAGAAAACTGCTCCCTTTACTATTGATACTTTTCATCTAAAATTCGTAGTGCCTGTACAACGTCCCAACACATATTTTCTTCACCTAGTAAAGTCAAGAAATCTTGACGATACATTTGCTCAATTACATGTTTTTGGATTCCACAGAAAATAACCTCAATTCCTTGTGAACGACACAAACGAATCATTTCTTCTAGTTCGTGAATCCCTGAATCATCAATAGAAGGCACCCCACGCATTGAGAAGATAATTGCTTTTACATCATTTATATAGGCATTCACTTCATTTGTGATCTGTTCTTGTGTACCAAAGAAAATAGGACCACTTAAATAAATGATTTTTGTATCTTCATGATGATGTACTAACTTTTCATCAATACGATCAAATTCTACATTGCTTGATTCGACACTTAAATCCGCATTATTAACAACGAATAAAATCATTGAAACAAAGACACCAATAACAATCGCCACCGTTAAATCAAAGACAACCGTTGCCAGCATGGTAATTAAAAATTGAGCTAAACTTGATTTTACTTTATGCTTAAACAATCCTTTAATTTCATGCCATTCATTCATACGCCAAGCTGTCATAATTAGCACACCTGCTAATGCTGCCATTGGAATTTTTGACATTAATGGACCTAATGCAAACATGGAAATTAATAACACGATAGCATGAATGACACTGACTAAACGTGTTTGTCCACCTGCTTTAATTGCCACACTGGTTCTAGCAATCGCCGCTGTGGCAGGAACACCTCCAAAGAAAGGAATCACTATATTCCCAATTCCTTGTGCCATTAACTCACGATCTGCATTCAGCTTTTCATTTTTCATCTTACCTGCACTTGCCCCACATAAAAGTGATTCAATCATTCCTAAAGCTGCAATCGATACAGCTGGAAAAAGCAAATGATTAATACTAGCTAAATCAATGCTTGCGACATTTAATCTTACTTCAGGTAATAGGGTAGATGGAATCGCACCTACCTCTGCCACATTAAAGTTACCCACTAAATTCACTATTAAAGCAATGATAATACCTGCTAAGGAAGAAGGAAAAACTGCATTCCATTTTTTTGGCCATAAAATCATAATCGCAATCACAAGTAAGCCAAAGAAAACAGAAGCATAGGCAATCGGAAACCCTAAGGTAAAATATGACAACAATTTTTCAATTGTATTTTCACCAACTGATGCTGTCCCAAAGAAATTGTCAATCTGTCCCGTAGCAATAATAATAGCGATCCCACTTGTAAATCCTGTAATGACACTTGTGGGTATGAAAGAAACCATCTTACCAAACTTAAAAATTGACGCAATAACCAATATGACACCAGATAACAAAGAAGCAATAAATACCCCTTGTAGACCATAGGTTGTCGATAGTGAAATCAAAATGGCACTCATCGCCCCAGTTGGCCCAGAAATTTGATAGGATGCACCAGATAGTGTCCCTATTAAAAGTCCAGCAATAATCGCCGTAATTAATCCTGCTCCTGCATCTGCACCACTACTGACACCAAATGCTAATGCCAATGGTAAAGCAACCGCAGCAACCGTTAAACCTGCTAATAAATCTTTAATAAATTGATTAGCGTTATACCCTTTAAACTCTCTTTTCAAATCAATTAAATATTCTTTTATCATAAATCCCCCTAAAATTTACTGTTTTATTATACTGCTTTTAATACAGAATGTGAATGAAAAATACATCGTTTCACACGAAAAAAACGACGCCTTATCTTTTTATTGCCTTTCATCGTATAAATCTAGTGTTTTACAGTACACAAAAGAACAAACGTGTTATAATATCAAAAACGGAGGTGTCAATATGAACGTTTTAACAATTCTTAGTAATGGCTTTGAAGAATTAGAAGCTATTGGTACGATCGCATTATTAAAAAGAAGTGGTATTTAAGTAGATATTTTTGCTTTAGATGATGTCAAAGCAAGGGGAAAACACGATTTAGTCCTTGCCAATATGAATAAGTTAAGCGATGCCTATATCGCACAATACGATTGTTTACTTTTACCTGGTGGTCCTCACTATAAAGCATTAGAAGAAAGTAAAGAAGTACAATCTATTATCGCTTACTTTATGGAAAAACAAAAACTCGTTTGTGCAATTTGTGCAGCCCCTACTATTTTAGGTCATGCAGGTTATTTAAAAGGCAAACGCTACACTTGTTTCACAAGTATGAATGAAGATTTTGAAGGAACGTATGTGGATCAATATGTTGTAGTCGATGGTAATATCATTAGTGCAAGAAGTGCTGCAGCAAGCATTGATTTCGCCTTTGCCATTATTACTAAAATGCAAGGGGAAAAACAAGCAGAAAAAATCAAAAAAGAAATTTACTATGAACAAAAATAAAAATAATATATAAAAATATGGGGTTTAAATGTATCCCATATTTTTATCGTTTTTTCCTTACCATACTTTAAAGAATGATACGAACACCTTCTTTGTGATTCATTGCCGTTTTGCTTTTTGCCAATGGCAATTTTTCACTCAGTAATGAGTAACTAAAATTATTTTTTATATTTAAAATCAGAGATACTTATTTCCTCTTTATTATCATATGACATAAGCCAAAGTGTTAATGTAATATCTTCTCCATTTAATTGAACATCGACACTTTGAAAATCAATACTCTTCCCTTGATAATATACAGCACTCATTTTTTGATATGCGATTGCAACAAAATAACTTCTATCATAGCCAAAATCTTCTCCATCATAGATTCTATATCGCATTCCCTCTTCAATAGAAAGAAGGCTTCCAGTATACTCTCCATTGGAAAATATACCATCACCATTACCTGCCAAGCCTTCATAGAAATAAAGATTTTCTTCATTACCCTCCATTTCACGAACACCTTTAAAGATAACGCCTTCAATATATGGTTTATCTCCATATGTTGTTATTTCCTCAATATCGCTAATCCCTATTTCTTGTATATAATCGTCTTTGAAACTTGCAAATTCATCTTTTTTACAACCCACAAGAGAAACCAACAGCATAACAACAAACAAAATAAAACTTTTCTTTTTCATAATATCCCCTTTATTTTTCAATGACATAATATCCATCTTCCAATACAACCAGTGCCTTTGTGGCAACGTTGACAAATAAGGAGATTTCAAGTACCCCCACCATAGCTCTTAGTGTATCATGCAGCACTTTTATATCGTTTACATTTTCAAACATCACATCAACTAATAACAAACCTTGATCAGAAATGATCCCTCCATCTTTATTCGCACTAGAACGGATTTGGCACTTCCCATTTAACTTAGCCACTTCTTTGACAATAAAGTGATAGCTATCTTTGACTATTTCTAAAACAACAGGGTGTTTAAAAGCTAAGTGCTTATACACTTTACTTTCATCGACCAATAACACATATTCCTTTGCCATTGTCGCAATAATCTTTTCTTTTGTATGAATACCACCACCACTTTTTAGTGCATTCAAATGTTGATCCACTTCATCACAACCATCAAAAGCAAGATCAATTTTATCTACACTATGCGTAGGTAAAACAATTAACCCCTTTGCTAAACATAAGCACTCTGTTTGAAATGAAGGTGTTACAATTTTTACATCTAAGTCAGATTGGGCAATCAAATCCACTAAGTAAGCAATCGTTCTTCCTCCACCTAAGCCAATTACACTATGATTTTCAATCATTTTAAACGCCTCTTTGGCACATCTTTGTTTCATAATAGCCTCCTTATAATGTCATTACATTATCATTATAACACAAGTTTACAAGTGGATACATTTCAAAGTATTAGACTGTTTAAAAACCATAAAATGCTATATAATAAATAACATAAAAGAGAGGTTATCATATGAATCAAGACTTATTAAAATTTTACGAAGAATACAAGGCAAAAACAAATGCTTACGCATTAGCAATGAGTACACTGTATTTTGACCAAGCAACCATTGCCCCTAAAGATGGTGCCTACTATGCTAATCAAGCAATGGCAATTTTAGCAGGTGAAAACTATTCCATTGCGACAAATCCAGAAGCCATTAAAAACATTGAACAATTAGCAAAGGAAGAAGATTTAACCCCTGAGTTAAAAAAAGAATTATCGTTACTACTCAATGATTTAGAAGAAGAAAGAAATGTCCCTAAAGATGTTTTTGTGGCATTCACAAAAGCCGTTGCCGATAGTGAAAGTGCATGGCAGAAAGCAAAGGCAAAAAAAGATTATCAAATATTCAAACCTTACTTAAAAGAGGTTATTGAAAAACAAAAAGAAGTATTGTCATATAGTAAAAAAGCAATGACTCCTTACGATATTTTATTAGATCGTTTTCAGTTAGGTATGAACAGCGAAAAATACGATGCTTTTTTTGATAAGATAAAAAGTGATTTAATTCCTTTTATTAAAACGATTCAAGAAAAAGGAAAAAAGATTGATGATTCTTTATTGTTTACAAAGTTTGATGTAAAAGAACAAGAAAAATTCATGGAGGAATTAAAACAATACATGAATGTCAATACACAAGAGTGCTATATGGGAACAAGTGAACACCCATTTACTTCCTTCTTCTCTGCACATGATGTGCGTATTACAACACATTATTATGAAAATAATGTTATGTCAGCTATTCTTTCTACAATCCATGAATATGGTCATGCCCTATATGGCTTACAAGTTAATAAGGCATACGATGGAACTACCTTATCAAATGACATTGGTTTTGCGATGCATGAATCACAATCTCGTTTTATGGAAAACCACATTGGTAGAAGTAAAGCTTTCTGGCAAGTGAACTATCCAAAATTACAAAGCCATTTTAAACAGTTAGAAGAGGTTAGCTTAGATCAATTTATGGAAATGATTAATGTATCTTATCCTTCTTTAATTAGAACGGAAGCTGATGAATTGACCTATCCATTACATATTTTAATTCGTTATGAATTAGAAAAAGAAATATTTAATGAAAATATTGATTTTGAAACATTGGATCGTTTATGGGCTGATAAATATGAACAATATTTAGGAATTCGTCCAAATGATGATAGTGAAGGTATCTTACAAGATATGCACTGGGGAGCAGCTAATTTAGGGTATTTCCCTACCTATGCATTAGGAAGTGCCTTTGCCGCTCAGTTCTACCATCAATTAGAAAAAGAAATAGATGTCGAAAGTGCACTTAAAAACAATGAATTTTATAAAATTAGTGATTGGCTAAAAACAAATATTCATCAATATGGAGCCTTTAAAGATGCTGATACATTATTGTTGGAAGTTACAAAAGAACCATTTAATCCACAATACTACATTGATTATTTAATTGAAAAATTCAAAAAAGTATACCATGTATAAAAAATAACACCCCTCACATTGAAGGGTGTTATTTTTATACTTCTTATTTAATTAATTTAGCAAGGACTTCACTGATCCTTTTGCCATCTGTTTTTCCTGCATACTGTGAAAGCATTTCTTTCATAATCATACCTCTGCTTTTAGCAATTGGTCCTAAATTTAGTTTTTCCATAATCGCTTTAATCGCTGTTTCAATTTCCTCATCACTCATCTGTGCAGGTAAGTAGCTTTCAATGATCGCAATTTTACTTTTCGTTTCTTCAATTAACTCTTTACGATCCTTTGGTGTTTGTGCTAGTGTATCTTTTGTTTGCTTTAACTCTCTTTGTACAAAGGATAAAGCCTGCACATCACTAATCTCACTTCCCTTTTCTTTTTCTGCCAATGCAATCGCTGAAATAAGCAAAGAACAAACGCCATTTTTTAAGCTATCTTTATCTTTTAAAGCTTGCATTTTATCTTTTCTAAGTGTTGTTAATAATGACATATATACCCCTTCTTTCCTTTTCATTATAACATTCTTGTCAAATAACTACATAATGGATTCAATGATCATACATAAAATTGGGATTGTGAATAAAGATAAGATTGTACTTAAAAAAATCAAACGAACAGCTAATGGTGCATCACCATGATACTTCTCAGCCAAGATTGCCGTAGTAGTCCCTGCTGGCATTCCTGCTAGTACTGTGGCAACACTACTTACCAATACAGGCAAATGACACAAATAACAACCTAATAGCACAAGTAGGGGAATAAATAGTAAACGAATGATTGAAAAATATAAACTCACTTTATTAAACACACTACTGATATTAATTTCTGCTAAAATACCACCTATGACAATCATGGATAAAAACATTGTACAATCACTAATACCTGCTAAACTCTTACTTATAAATACAGGTAATTCAATAGGCAAAATCATGACTAGCATACCGACAAACACAGCGATAATACATGGGTGGCTGATGACTTTATAGATTACTTCTTTCCCTTTTGCACTACTAAAACAAGCAATTCCACTAGACCACATTACAATACGCTGAGGAATTAAATAAAGCGAGGCAAACAACAAACCTTGTAACCCATATAAACCTTGTATGAGTGGACTTCCCATAAAACCAGCATTAGAACATATCGTAGCGTATTTTAATACTTTTTGTTGTTGCTCATTCGCAAAAGGATAGATAAAATGACTCATAATCTCACAAACAAGCTGAATAAGCAAAGAAACAATTAAGATTACGATACCCGAATAAACAATATCCATATTCATTTCTATCATAAAAGAATACACAATATTGCAAGGCAATACAACATAGATGACTAAATCAGTGATACCTTTTCTTACACTTGCTGGTATGATTTTTAGTTTATTTAAAATAAAACCAAGACTCATAAAAATAAATAACTCAATTTGTAAGTTGATTAAGTTATTGAAATCGACCATTCTTCCCCTCCTAATCATTCCTTATTTAAAAACTTGCAATGGTATCTGCATTCATCGCCTTAACAAGCAATACGGCTAATTGCACAGCATACTCAAAATCTTCATAAGTTGTAAAACCATGATGAGAATGAATATAGCGAACAGGAATGCCAATGACAATGGCTGGTGTCCCTTGATTTGCCATATGCAACATTGCCCCATTGGTTCCCCCACCACTTCGTACACTTTCCTGACAAGGAATGTGATGCACTTTAGCCAATGATAACGCAAATTTTTGATAGCGTGGATTCGTAATCATGCTTTTATCAAAATGGCGTAGCATGACTCCTTTTCGCATTGCACTTTGTACCAACCACTCTTCTTGAAAAGTATCATCTGCAGGACACCCCTCAAAAACAATCGCAATATCTGGGTGAATCGTTTTTGTGATTAAGTTCATTCCTCGCTCCCCTACCTCTTCTTGTGCAGATAAAGTCGCAAGGACATTCACATCTAATGTTTCTTTCTCTAAACGCTTCAACGTTTCCATCAAGGCTGCACAACCAATACGACAATCAAATGCCTTACCGATAAACAAATCCTTTTCTTCATCATAAGTACAGCTAACATCAGGTACAATAGGTGCTCCAATATTAATTTTAAAAGTATGAAGCACTTCATCTTTACTACTTGCCCCTATATCTAATACCATTTGATCAAGCTGTAATGTTTCTGTTTGTTCTTTATTTGCCATAAAATGAGGAGGTTTACTCGCAATGATACCACTAATATACTTCCCTTCTTCATTTCTAACTCTTACTTTACTAGCAGGCAAACTATTCGCAACCCAACCACCTAACGCTAAAAAACTCATCGTTCCATTAGGTTTAATGGCTTGCACAATCAATCCTACCTCATCACTATGAGCATCTAATAAAATAGATGGTTTATGACAATCATTATCTTTTCTATCAAAATATAAATTACGCAAATGATCTTCTTTTAGGGTATATTGTTCACTTGCATATTCTCTAGCAACTGCTAATACTTCATCTTCAAAACCACTCACACCATTGGCATTACTAAACTTTTTAATCATCGCAATACTTTCTTTATTGACAATCATACATACTACCTCCACACTTCTTATAACCTTTATATTAGCATAATCATCAATGCTTTTAAACCGACTTTTCACACATAGTTTATCAAAAAAAGGAAATAATAAAAGTGATGGAGGTTTGGTATGAATAAGTTTTCCTTACTTGAAATCGTTGTCATCTTACTCATCTTTTTAATTATTACAACCATCATTATTCCTAAAATTTTATTTTTTTATAAATAGTTTTTTTTACTCTTTATTTGCGTTATAATAATTTATATATTATAAGAGGTTATAAAATGAAACAAAATAAGAAAGGCTTTACTTTAGTCGAAGTCATTGTTGTTTTAGTCATCATTGCTATTTTAATTGCCATAGCCTTTTTTGCCATAATGAAATACATTGATGATGCGAACGATGCGAAAATATTAGCACAAGCACGTCCTGTATTAAACGCTAGTAAAGCAGAAGGGGTAAAATTGTATGCGAATGGCACATTAGAACAACTCGTAGATGATCAAGAAATACATAAAACCATTATGGAAATAGCTGAAGTAGAGGGACAATTAATCAAAATACAATTAAATGAAAAAGAAACATCTAGTGGGGATTTTATTGTTAAAATTCAAGATCGCTATATTGCGTATAATGACAAAAAACAAAGTTTTTCTTTTTTAGATAACTATGAAGATAATAATGTGAGTGAAATTGTGAATCATGCTTTAGTTAAGGAAGAAAGTGTATGTAAAATTATTAAAGATTATTTTAAAGATAGGAAGGGTTCCCTTGATTCAGAAGGGCCAAACTTTGGTAATGATATTAAACAAGCAATGGAACAACTAGGTTATGATTGTGATACTTATAGCTTTAGAATTTGGAGTAAAAATAATCAAAATACAATCACCATAGGAACACCAAAAATTACAATGGATATGGTTGGTGACTATGTGGAAGTAACTCGTTATGATTATGGTACTAGTGATGACTTCTCATCTACGCCTAAACGATATAGTGCAAAAGTAAAAATAACCTTTGCAAAAACAAAAGATCGCAATAATAAAGAAGTAATTTATCCAACCTATTATTTAGAGAATGTGGACTGGATAGAAAAATAAATAGTATAAAAACGAAGTATCTTTATAAATAATTCAAATAAAGAACTTCGTTTTTTTTTACAATAGTTTTTCCCATAAACCAAAGATAAAGATAAAAATTATAATCACAGGTAATAGATAAGATACATAGAAT
>SAAR01000544.1 GCA_009916335.1 Erysipelotrichia bacterium
CAAAATGACGAAAGCAGGTATGCCTGAAAGCGTGCGTATTGCCTGAAAACACAACCCGCTAGGGGGAGACTTACCCGAAATCTGATTTATTCAACAAAGCCGTTGCGAGTACACTATTGGTGGAGATGATCATAATGCCTTATAATCATACGGGATACGAACTTATAAAGTCCTAAAGTTTAGCTAAATCGGAATCTACAACGTAGATGGTAGCTTGAAGAATTATGATGTCTTTTATGGTGGTATCTTTAAAACCATCACGAATTATAAATTATTGAAAATTCAAAAGGATATTAAAAACAATATGACAGCACTAGTCAGTAGTTTTAAATGGGTTGGCATTGGACAACTTGTAAAAATAGCAACACAATTGGTTTCGTTATTCTACTTGACGCACTTAATCCCCCCATCGAGCTATGGACTATTAGCAATGTCATCTGTGGTTATGAATTTAGCAAACATATTCAATGACATGGGAACTGGGGCGGCAGTAATTCAGCGACAAGAGGCGTCGATCGGTTTTTATAATTACATATACAGGATAAACATTTTTACTGGGTTGTTTGTTATGCTGCTTGTAATAATAACATCCCCATTAATTGTCGTGTACTTTAACACACCCGAGCTATACCCGGTTCTATTTCTATTGGCTTTTAGCTTTCCAATTTCCAGCTTAACAATAACTCACAAAGCAAAATTAGAAAAAGAAATGAACTTTAAAGTCATCATTGCAATTGAAATTTTCTCTAGCCTTACAGGAATGGTGCTGGCAATAGTTTTAGCTAATTTAGGCTTTGGTGTTTATAGTTTGATTTTTCAAACACTGACAACAATATCAATATCCACAATATGTTTTTTGAAGGTTTCCGGGTTGAGTTTATCATTGAGAATTAAAAATATCAGCCATAGTGACAAGTCAGGAGTTATAGGGTTTAGTGGTTATTTATTGTCTTTTAATTTAATAAATTATTTTGCCAGGAATCTTGATTCTATTTTAATAGGCCGTTTTTTCTCATCCGCAATACTTGGGGTCTATTCGATTGCCTACCGCATTATGTTATTTCCGTTGCAGAGCCTGACGTTTGTTTTTTCTAGAGTTTTCTTACCACACCTTAGCAAAAACATAAATAACACTAATAACACTAATAAACAAGATTACTTAAATGCATTAAAACTTATACTATCATTAAGCGCGCCACTGATGCTAGGTTTATCTGCTACATCTTTTTCTTTTACGAGGATTTTCTTTGATCCTAAGTGGCACCTACTTGGAGACTTATTGCATTGGTTGGCACCTACAGCGATTATCCAATCAGCCTTGAGTACAACAGGTTCTGTTTTTATGGCCTACGGAAAAACAAGGTGGTTGTTTTTCTTAGGTTGCATTGGCGCTTTTTTGATGGGGTTGTCTTTCATTATAGGTGTTCATTTCGATATAAAAACATTGGTCTGCCTTTATTTTTTTGCAAACTTAATTAATTCACTCCCGGCATTTATTTCACTTAAGAATATCTTGAAGTTTAGTTACATTGAATTGGTAAACGTGTTTTTTAGAACTATCTCTCCAGCTTTTTTGATGTTCTTACTTATTAAAGTATGGCAGCATTTTTCCTTTTTCAAAAATGCCAGCATTGATTTTTCTTTTAATGTCGCATTGGGTATTTTTAGTTATATTGTTTTTTATACCTTGTTTAATTTCAATGAGGTTGTGAGGACAGGAGTAATTCATAAGTTAAGATGCATGACCAAGTTAAAGTGATTCATTTATTAAATTCATTAAATGAATTGGTAATGACTCCAACTTACTGCTTGTGTTTTATGTTCAGATAATGCCCGATACCGACTGCGGCCTAATTTTTTTAAGTGTCGTAAAATCGTGTTGAGGACAGTGCCCATAATGCGGGATGTGGCCCGGCATCCAAGGGGTCGGTTTGGGAAACGTAAATTATTGTACGTTAAGAACATAATTTAACCGTTTCTGATCGACACTTTCGCCATCAGTCACCCTCCTGTAGTGCATCCAGTCTGAGGGACAGTGTACGGAAAAGATGCTCCGCATCATCGTGGGGTTTCTCACAAAGGTCAGCCTCCGCATCGAGATCAAGCTCGTTAAGCTTCTCCAGCAGGAGCAGGGACTGATTCTGGATGAATTTAGCCATGTTCAGCG
>SAAR01000545.1 GCA_009916335.1 Erysipelotrichia bacterium
GAGTTGTAACTATCTAACTGTTCTTCATCATCTGTACTAACTCTACAATAAGCAGCTACTCTAAGTTTCTCTTTGAAAATGCCCGTTTCACTCGCGTCATATCCACGCTTTCCCTTTAAAATTTTAACATCTAGCATAGCATACACCTCATCAAAGGACTATGTGTTTTATTGTATGTTATTCATTAGCCAATTTTGAAAATATACATCCAAAATATAATCTACTAGCAACAACCAACTTAAGAATAAAGTTTAGGTTCGCAAAATCACTCTCATTTATTCAATGCATGTAATATATGGTATTCCCTTATAGATACCAAGTCCTTTATTTTAGGCATTAATTACTAACATATTTTAACAACCTTCAAGAAATCTATTACATATTTATAATCTTTATCTAATATTCGGTGTTTCTTTTACCTTAATAATAAATTCCATAACATCTTCATCTTCAATACCTGCTACAAATTTCGAAACGGCCTCTTTAGTTTCAATAGAATTGGCATCATTGATTTTTAATCCACGAACATCAAAATTAATTAAATATGCAATATCTCTTGGAGATTTTCTTAAAATTTCATTTATCAATTTGGAATCTATATCTCTCTTTTTTTCAATATCTCTATCTAGCGAATGAACTGGCTCTCGTATATCTTCATTTTCTAATTCACTATTTTCTGGCATCTTAGTGAGTTCTCCTAATACTGCCAATTTAATTTCTCGTTCAGTATCCTTAGCATACTCAATTATTGCCTTCACAGTAAATACCAAACCAAATTCCTTATTATTTAAAAAATACTCTTTGATTTTTTCTTTTTTTTCGTCATCACCAATAGTTGTATTATCTCTATGCGCAATATACTTGTCAGTATAAAATTTAACAGCTTCAAAAAAACTAGTCTGTCCATCTGGAAGCAGCATCTCTTTCAATAAGTCATCAATTCCACTTGCAACTTTAAAACGAATATCTTCTTCATTCGACGAATTTATTTTGAAAGTATTCTGCAAGGTATAGTTATTTTTATATCTCGCATTTTCCATCAATAGTGCTCGAACATCTACCAAAATTGATTCAAGGAACAAGTCCTCTAAGAATCGGTCTTCCTTAATAAAATTTTGCTCTCTAAATAAAAAGTAATCCATTTTTCTTTGTATTTTCATAATCTGATTTTTATATTTTTTTTGAAATCTACAGAATTCATCGAATTCCATTGTAGTAGCAGAAATACCTAGCTCCATAGTACATCCTCCAACTTCGATTTAATCAATGTCTCTTCTGAGATTTATAGCTACCTAACTAATTTTCATCATCTGTGTTAACCCTATACTAACCAACAACTCTAATTTTCTCTTGGTTCCCCCTTTTCACTCGCATCATACCCACGCTTTCCCTTTAGGATTTTAACATCTAGCATACGTCCCGTTAACGTATCTACGAAATATTATGTTTCTATTATATGCTTTTTATAAATCAAATTCAAGGATATACATCCGATAATATATGATAATCCTTTTTCATGTTTTTACGAATCTCATTGTACTCCATTTCGGTAATTTGCTCATCTTCTGCCATACCTTCTTTTACATAAAGGAAATTCAGCATACCGATAAGTATTGCATACCGTTCTAATTCCTTTGCACGTTTCATTTCATCTTCCATATACACCCTCGTCCTCCCACTGAATTCCTATCTATCCCTCCCTCGCTCCTTGCTATTTGACGTTCTTATTGCCACCTGTAGCTTCCGTTTTTTCAGCTTGGGCACTTTTTCTTTATTCTCCAACAACGACAAGTCGAAGTTTTTATTCGTCTTAATAATATTGTTGATTTTCTGCCGACTTAGACCATCCTGTTTCATTTCCTGCATCATAGCTTTCATAACCTTAACTGGCGTATCCGTTTTAAAATCCAAAGTAGCTAATTCAGCATAGTACGCAAATTGCTTACTATTGATAGCCCCCATATTCGGCTTATTTTCCATTATCCTAGCTTTTACAACTTCAATATCCGGAAGTCCTGTTTCATTTTTCCGATTTAGATCATGGATACCATTATCTCTATAAATTCCTTGATATTTCATATGCGTATAAACGGCCTGCTGCAATTCTTTATTTATTGCATTTTTTTCTTCATTATATATAGGTAATCCTGATGGAATTTCTTGA
>SAAR01000092.1 GCA_009916335.1 Erysipelotrichia bacterium
ATTGCAGACACCATTGGGATATTCATTGTAATCGCAGATGTTTCCCCCTTTTTAAACTTAACTAAAGGTGTTTTTAATGAAACATTTGCAGGTGTACATTCACTTGATGAATACCCTGGAACAAGTAAATATTCACTAAATGTACGAGAAGGTTCTTTAAAATAATATGCCATGTCTATCTCCTTTCAAATTTTATATTGTTTATATTATATATCGTTAAAATCATTAGTCAACCTGTTTATGAAAAATTTTCATAAATTTATACATCATGCTTAAAAGAAGTGAAAAACGAAAGGTAAAACAACAGAAATAAGACAAAAAAGAGGGCTTTTTATCCCCCTTTCATAAATATTTTTTTATATCATTACTTCGCTAATTTTTTTCTTAATGTTACTTTACCAATCACAATCAAAGAAAAACCTAATAATAGCCATAATTCATTCGTATGACTAGAATCCCCTGTTTCCACCTTCTTATCATTTACTTGATTAGCAGGTGTCGTTGTTTCCTGTGTTGTTGTTTCTGCTTCTATTTCATAGAAATGTCTTTCATTCACATTGCTGATTCTCATTAATTGCAAATAATGCGACCAACTTAAATAAAACTGACGTCCATTATCTGTTTTAGGTAAATTTTTGAATTGGTCAAACACTGTTTGACTTATTTGATCTTTTGCATAAGTTAAATAAAATTTCCTAATCATTTTTAAATTTGTAATAGAAAAACCTTTACCAAATTTTTCAGTTTAATGATTAGACAGTTCTTTTAAAATATATTTTCCATATTCTGCTCTATTATTTCCGTTTTGTTCTTCTTCAATTATCATTTTTCCAATTTCATAATAAGTGTAAACCATTGAAATATTAACAGCCGTTTTAACATTTTTTCTTGCTTGTTCCAACAAATCACTTACTTTTCCATTTCATTTGTTATGCACACGTATATTATACCCTTAATTTCAAAAGAAAAAAGAAGTATCTAAACTTTTCACAAAGTCTAAATACTTCTCTGAGCTTCTCATTACTATTATTACTCACGTTATATGTTCTTCCTATGTTTTTTATCTTTTTGAATTTGTAATAATCAATTCTCATTGGAAAAAATAAAGTAAACGGAGTAATACTTTCTAATTCAAATCCTCGTTTTGCTTTCTTGTTTAAGTATTTTTCTATTGAATTACTCCCTAAATATAATTTAAATGTACTCATAAATTAATCTCCTTCTTTTATAAAGTCTTTCGATTTATCGTACATCTACATAATAACATTTTTTATAGTATGTCCCCTCTTTTCATAAAAAAAGAAAACACCTCCTGCAAAGCGAATTTTCAGCTATGCTAGAGGTGTTATTTATTTAATTTGATAATTTTGAATAATCCTACAAAGTTTATTTATCCTAATTTATATATAAATTTTATAAGTATTCATACATATTTGAATAATCTTGTGCACTCTTATCCCAACTAACATCAGCCGTCATTGCATGTGAGATTAACTTTTGCCAATCTTTAGGGAAGTCATAGTATATATGCAATGCATAGTAGATGGCTTGCATCATTTCCCAACTATCAAAGTTAGCAAATGAGAAACCATTTCCTTCTGCTGTAAACTCGTTGTATGGAGTAACTGTATCCTTTAATCCACCTGTTTCTCTTACGATAGGAAGTGTTCCATAACGTAAAGAGATTAGTTGTGATATACCACAAGGTTCAAATTTAGATGGCATTAAGAAACCATCACAAGCGGCGTAAATTTTATGTGATAAAGCATCATTATATCCACAATAGAATACAATCTTACCTTTATTGCCATTTTCACATTCACGCAATACATGTTCCATATCGGCATCACCACTACCCAATACAACCAATTGCATATTGCAACCAACAATATTGTTCATCTGTTCAAGCACTAATTCTAAACCTTTTTGATTCGTTAAACGTGTTACCATTCCAAGTAGGAAAACATGTTCATCTTCCACTAACCCTAATTCTTTTTGTAATGCCAATTTGTTTTTCACTTTATTTGTTAATACATTGACACGATTGTAATTACAATAGATTTTAGGATCCGTTGCTGGATTCCACATATTCACATCAATTCCATTTGTGATACCACCTAAATCGGCAGAACGCATCTGTAATACTTGTTCTAAGTGTTCTCCATATTCCACCGTTAATATTTCATGTGAATACGTTGGTGATACAGTAGTTACTCGATCGGCATAGACAATTCCTGATTTCATAAAGGAAATACCAGTATCATAACGAACAGCTCCACAATCATATAAATAATTGCTTAATCCTAGACAAGATTCCAACATCTCTTTACCAAAGTTTCCTTGATAAGCAAGATTATGAATCGTATATACATGTTTCATACGAGCATAGCGATGATCATGACGATAGTTTTCTTTAACCATTGCTGGAATCATTCCTGTATGCCAATCATGGCAATGTAATATATCAGGGAAATAATCTAGTTGGTTAAGCATTTCTAACACTGCTTTTTGAAAATAAGCAAAACGTTCTCCATCATCATCATAACCATATAAACCATCTCTTTCAAAATAGAACTGATTCTCAATAAAGTAGTAATGAATACCATCTAAATATTGTGTATATAATACAACAGGTATTTCATGATAATTAATACTGACACTATAATCACGAATACGCTGGAAATTTTGATGGTGTTCTCTAGCCATTTTTAAATACAATGGCATCACTACACGAACATCATGTCCACGTTTAGCTAATGCTTGTGGAAGTGATCCAATCACATCAGCCAAACCTCCACTTTTAATAAAAGGAAGTCCTTCACTTGCGACGAATAAAATACTTTTCATAGGTTCACCTAGATTCTATCGTTGCGTTTTACATACGCAGGTTTTTCAGCTGTTCCTTTAACTTCTTTAACCTGTGAAATCACAACTTTTTTATCAACCACTACATAATCTAAAGAAACATCTTCCCCAACAATCGTTCCTGGTGATAAGACACAATTTTTCACAACGGCACCTTTTTTAATATAGCAACCGCGTCCAATCACTGAATTTTCAATGCGACCTTCTACACAACAACCATTAGATACTAATGAGCCAGTTGCACTTCCTGTTGAGAAGTAATGCGTTGGTGCACTATCACTTGTCTTTGTATAAATTGGCCAATCTTCTTTAAATAATTTCTTTCTTTCCGCTGGATTAATCAATTCCATATTTGTCTTATAGTAGCTAGCAAATGAATCAATTGCTGCTAAATAACCTTTGTATTGATACCCTCTTACATCTAAGAATTTACAAGAATCATTTAAAATATCTCGCATCCAATACAAAGAACTCGTATTGACTGCTTGATCGATCATCGCTAAGAAGATTTCTTTACTCATTACATAAGATTCTAAAGAGATATTTCTTGATTTATAGTTTCCACGATTACTTTCAATGGATAAAACCCCTTTTTGTTTGTTTAAATTTAATGAATCACAATTAATAAATTCATCTTTCGCAGTATCCACATTTTTATAAATCATCGTAATATCTGCCCCTGTTTGCATATGTTGTTCGATGACATCATTATAGTCGATACTATATAACATATAGTTTGATGCAACTACCACATATTTCTGTGGCATTGCTTCAATCGCTAAACGGTTATTATGGAAACTAGCAATATCATGACGATAGAAATTTGATGCACTTTCTTCCCCAAATAAGATAGATAATTTTCCACGTTTAGAATTAATATTGTAATGACGTCCTGTCCCTACATGATCAATAATACTTCTAGGAAAACGTTTTACATATAACTGAATATTATCAATTCCTGAATTCGTCATATTAGAAATAGGGAAGTCAATGACACGATATCTTCCTAAAAAAGAGAAAGCACCAATAGAACGGTAATCTTCCAGTCCATCTACATGTACATTATTCCCACCAAAAACAACTACTCCAAATGCATCACACATTATTTTTCCCCCCTTACACGTTTTGCTACTAATTCGATATGTTCACTATTAGGATCACCGACACTGCAACCAGCATCTACCTTTACATTTTCGGCAATAATACAACGATTCACAATCGCTCCTTCACCAATTTCAGCTCCTGGTAAAATGACTGCGTCATTAATTATTGCTCCTTTGCCAATCACAACATCGTTAAACAAGACAGAACGTTGCACCTTTCCTTCAATAATACAACCTTGATTAATGTAAGAGTGAGATACTTCTCCATCTGCGGAAATATATTGAGGTAATGAAGTAACATCTTCCGTATAAATTTTCCATGTTGTATCATTTAAATCCAATTCTTCATTACGATACAACAAGTCCATATTTGCTTCCCATAAAGAATCAATGGTTCCTACATCTTTCCAATAACCATTAAATTCCCAAGCGAACAAACGTTTATGTTCCGCTAATAGCTGTGGAATAATATCATGACCAAAATCATGTGTCGATTCATTGTCTTTATCATCTGCCACTAATTTTTTACGCAACATCTTCCAATCGAAGATATAAATTCCCATACTTGCTAAATTACTTTTTGGATTTGCAGGTTTTTCTTCAAATTCTACAATTTGATTTGCATCATCTGTATTCATAATACCAAAACGACTTGCTTCTTCCATTGGTACAGGCAATACGGCAATTGTTACATCTGCTTCCTTTTCCTTATGGTAAGCAAGCATTTTCGCATAATCCATTTTATAGATATGGTCTCCTGAAAGAACTAACACATATTCTGGATCATATTGATCAAGAAAATCAATATTTTGTGTAATCGCATCGGCTGTTCCTCGATAAACATCTAAATTTGAATCGGCTTTTTCTCTAGGTGGCAAAACATATACACCACTATCGAATGTATCTAACCCCCAGCGATGACCTGCACTTGCATACGCGTTCAATAAAACTGATTCATATTGTGTCAAAACCCCAACCACATCAATATTAGAGTTTGCACAATTACTTAATGGGAAATCAATAATGCGATATTTCCCTCCGAAATAAACTGCTGGTTTTGCCACTTTGCTTGTCAAAGCGTGTAATCTTGATCCCCTTCCACCAGCCAGGATCATAGCGACCATATTATTTTGTCTCATTTGGTCTTCCCCCTTTTCAGTTTCTATACTAATAATATACACTATTTGTCTGTTAAATTCTATAGATACGACGAAAATATGTAAGCGATTACAAATTTTTCTTAATTTTTACTTGTTTTTACTGAAATCGACATCGCTTTACATGCAAGTCTACTTGCCTATTTTTTTATGTAATATACCTTTTAACCAGACAATACATCTTATTCAACATATCTTAAAACATTCCCTATTTTTGCCTTTCTTTGAAAAACCAACCTTGCGGTTGGTTTATTTTCACGATTAAATATATTTTTGTGCCGCTGTAATAATCGCAACTTTGTACACTTCTTCAGCTGTACAACCACGACTTAAGTCATTAATTGGCGCATTTAATCCTTGTAAAATTGGCCCTACTGCTTCAAATCCCCCTAAACGTTGTGCAACCTTATAGCCAATGTTTCCTGCTTCAATATTAGGGAATATAAACGTATTACATGTTCCTGCCACTTTCGAATCTGGTGCTTTTGTCTTTGCTACCTCTTCAGAAATAGCACAATCAAATTGGAACTCTCCATCTACGGCAAAATCAACGTTCATCATCTGTAAACGCTGTGTTGCATTTCTCATCTTATCCACTGCCTCTCCTTTTCCAGAGCCTTTTGATGAATAAGAAAGCAATCCTACTCTAGGTTCAACCCCAAATACTCTCGCTGTTTTTACAGTTTCTAATGTAATTTCCACAATATCATCTTCACTTGGCATAATGTTAATGGCACAATCTGACATGACTAAACGTTCATTATTTCTCACTAAAATAAAGGCACTAGAAACAATATGTGAGCCTGCTTTTGTTTTTACTAACTGTAATGCAGGACGCACAGTATCCGCTGTTGAGTATGTTGCTCCTCCTACTAAACCATCTGCTTCTCCCATCGCCACTAACATTGTTCCAAAATAATTCGTTTTTGTTAAAGCAATACGGCAAGCATCTGCATCCATTTTTCCTTTACGCAATTCCACCATACGTTGTACCATCGCATCCATATATGCATAAGTAGCAGGATCAATAATTTCAATTCCTTCAATATTAACCCCTTCTTTCGTAGCGGCAACTTTTACTTCTTCTACATTTCCTAATAGAATTGGGATAAGCACCTGTTCTTTGTTTAATCTTGCTGCTGCATTTAAAATTCTAGGCTCACTTCCTTCAGGAAACACAATTCGCGTATTTTTTCCTTCAATTCTTTTTAACATACTTTCTAACATAATCTGTAAAATACCTTCCTCTCGTATACTAACTAAAAAAATTATACTCCAAATTAGTACAAATGAAAACATACAAAACGTTAATTCTTTTTAATATTTGATAACTTTTCATAAGATGATTATCTTCTATTCCTATTTCTGATCTCATTCACTTAGCATTTGACTTTTCATAATCATTGTCTATAATAGATATTGTTACAGAGTAGAAGTATATGCGTTAAGTACTAAATACACAGGGAGTTGGTATTTGGGCGAAAAGCTTACGCTTGCGGTATATATTTCGCATCCCGCTGTTGTATTCAAAAAAGAAGGATCTCTTTTTTCAATGCAATATGGAAAGAAGGAGGTCTTTTTATGTTATCTGTTACAAATATTAAAGCCAGTACATGTGAAATCAAAAAAGTTTCTTCCCTTACTGGATGTGCCATGTTGACAGCGATTAAAGCAGTGATTGCACAATTTACCATTGCCGTATCCAATCTATTAGAAATTGGTTTCTCAGGCATTGTTGTTGGTGCGACTGGTATGTTTTATGGACCATGGCTTAGTGGTATCGCTGGTGTCATTGCTGATACATTGGAATTTCTATTGCGACCAAGCGGTCCTTATTTTCCAGGCTTTGCTATCAACGAATTTGTGATCGCCTTTATTTATGGGTGTTTTTTCTATAAACAAGAAATCACATGGAAACGTGTTTTATATGCACAATTGTTAGTTATGCTAATTGTTAACATGTGTCTAACACCACTATGGTTAAACATCTTATATGGAAAAACGTTTTGGGCTTTATTTAGCGTGCGTATCATTCCTCAATTAGTGAAATTTCCTATTGATTTTTTCTTGTTATATACATTGTTAAAAACTTTGTCGAAAATAAAAAGAAAGTAATTTTTGACATTTTCGTCAATTCATGTGATAATACAAAAGAAGATTTAATAAATATAGTTTCAAGTAATATCGTTTTGAGTAATAAACAAAAATCATATTAAGAAATTTATAGTTATGCCTTATACAAAATCTTGATTTGATTTTTGAGAAATAAGGTTCTTCCATATTATAGGAGGTACTAAAATGAGTACAGGTAAAGTAAAGTTTTTTAACGCAGAAAAAGGTTATGGATTCATCACAGCAGAAGATGGAAAAGACATCTTTGTTCACTTCTCAGCTATTCAGGTTGATGGGTTCAAAACATTAGAAGAAGGACAAGCAGTAAACTTTGACGTAGTTGAAGGTGATCGTGGACCTCAAGCTTCTAACGTTACAATTGCTTAATTAAAAACAAAACAAACAAAAATAATCACATTCTAATGAGTGTGATTATTTTTTATCGATCAATGTTCATTAAACAAAAATGAATATCCTACTTACTTTTATAGCTTTTAAACAAATCATGGTTTAACAATTTGCTCTGTGTTCTCTTTCCCACATAAAATATATTCTCTTGCTAATGTGATAAAATACAAAGATCCACAAATTAGTAACGTTTCCTGCTCTTGACAAGAGGACATTAACGTATCGATCGCCTCTTGATAATCTTCAATTACTTTAACTGGATACCCATTAGCGATATTAATCGCTTTCTCAGCACGATAAAAGGCAAACTCGCAAACCGTTACATCATCTGTAAGAGTTAATAGTTTTTCTAGCATCTTATGATTAGGTTTATCTTTTAAAGCAGTAAACAAAACTTTCACATGTCCCAAGGATTGTGCAGAAGCAACCAATGCATCGATCCCTTCATTGTTATGTGCCCCATCTACAATTACTTTTGGCTTTTTACAAACAACTTCAAAGCGACCTTTCCAGATCGCCTTTTGAATCCCTTGATACAATTTTTCATTTGTTAATTGAATATATTGGTGCTGTTTTAAATATTGTAATATCTCAATCGCTAAACTTGTATTATTTGCTTGATAACTCGCTAAGGTTGGTTGATGAATATCATGGAATTGTTTATAATCAAATACTAATTCCTCTTTAACACAAATATTACAAGGGGTATCACACTGTATAAAAAGACAATTTTTCTTTCTACAAACCTGTTTAAATACGGCTAGACAACACTCTTTTTTTTCACTAGTAATCAAAGCTCGATTTTGCTTAATAATTCCTGCCTTTGCTTTGGCAATGCTTTCATAAGAATTCCCCAAGTATTCCATATGATCTAAACCGATATTGGTAATAGCACTAACAATTGGATCAATAATATTTGTCGCATCCTGTTCGCCACCTAAGCCAACTTCAAAAACAGCAAAATCAACTTTATTCTCAATAAAATACATCGTCGCTATAAACATATCAATTTCAAACATACTTAAGTCATACGCTACCCATTGCTCATAGTATTTATTCGCATAAGCAACAATCGCCTCATCACTAATAAATTGATGATTAATACGAATACGATCGTGATGTGTTTCTAAATATGGAGAAGTAAACATACCAACCTTATAGCCAGCTTCTTTTAATACACTCGCCACCACATTTGTTGTACTGCCTTTCCCATTTGTGCCTCCAATATGAATACAGCGTAGTTGTAAATGGGGATTATTTAAACTTTCCATAAATGCTTTTAACTGACGCAAAGCAATACCATTGCGTTTTTTTTGTTCTATTCGTTTAATTACTTCATAAGAATTACTAAATTTCATTTTATACAACTCCTTTTTTTATTTTCTAACGAGAATAAATTATATAACAAACAAATATATGCTACAATAATAACACATATAAAAAATAGATGGGGGTTTTCTTAATGGTACATATTGGCAACGAATGGGACGATTTATTAAAAGATGAGTTTGCAAAAGCATATTATCAGGATTTGCGTAAATTTTTAGTTGAGGAATATACGCACTTTCATGTTTATCCAGAGATGCACGATCTTTTCAATGCATTGCGATATACGCCTTATAAAGAGGCTCGTGTGGTACTTTTAGGACAAGATCCTTATCATCAAAAAGGGCAGGCACATGGGCTTTGTTTTTCCGTTAAAAAAGGGGTTTCTCTTCCTCCTTCATTAAAAAATATGTATAAAGAGCTGCACAGTGATTTAGGCTGCACTATTCCCACACATGGTGAACTAACAAAGTGGGCTAAACAAGGTGTGCTAATGTTGAATACATGCTTAAGCGTTAGGGAAGGACAAGCCAATTCACATACTAATAAAGGATGGGAAATATTAACGGATAAAATTATTTCTTTAATAAATGAAAAGGACACTCCTGTTGTGTTTCTATTATGGGGTAGAAATGCACAAAGTAAGGAGCGTTTAATTAGCAATCCCAAGCATCTAATCTTAAAATGTGCTCATCCTAGTCCACTTTCTGCATTTAATGGTTTTTTTGGCTGTAAGCATTTTTCTAAAACAAATGATTTCTTAGTAAAAAATAATTTAAAGACAATTGATTGGCAGATTGATTAAATAAATTATAAATAACCTCATTAGCATAAAGAGCTTGTGAGGTTATTTTATAAAACTGATTATTTTCCCCAATAAACTATTTTCGTTGTAGCTCATTGGATAATTTGGAAAAAGAACACACATACGATAAATATACACAATTGTTAATAGTGTGAAGAAAATAATACGCAAATAATATGCAGGTTTATTTTTTAGTGTTCGATATTTCACAAAGCAAATTAATTCTAGTAACGCATAAAAACAAAAAACAATTACTAAAGGATGAAAGTAAAGGGCTGTTTTTATATCACCATGCAGAAGATGATAACAAGCACTTAGCATATTGCACCCAGGACAAGGGATCCCTATAATTTGTTCAAAGGGACACCATGTTTCATAAAAGAGAAAAATAGCAACAATCAATACGATTACTGCTACAATCTTTTTAATAAGTACTGTTTTGTCTTGCATCTAAATAGTTATTCAAATCATTCTGCATGATTGCATATCCAACAATTGTAAAGCCAAAAATTGACAAAATTGTATTAATAATTGAATTATCACTAGCTCGCATATCACTATCTTCAAATAAATAGTAAATACGCTTACTTGCCGTATATATAAAATAAATGCCATAAATACCACAAGTTACTAAAGATAATAAAATAACTGTAACTCCATCTGGTCCTTTTGTTTTTGGATCTAAGCCGTTCAGATCATTTGCTATACCTGGCACCCAGCCAAAAAATCCATATAAACCACAAGTAAAGATACTTAATAAAATACAACTTATAATACTACGTTTCGCTACCATATTTCCACCTCTTTATTGTTTTAATTATACCATAAATGATAGGCGTAGAAAAGAAAATATCGTTTTCTCTTGTATAGCAGAAAATATTCTGAAGTGAAAAGCGAAATTCCACTTTAATGGCTTCGAAGTGGATTTTAGTCTTTCACAGAAAATCGTTTTCTCTTTTATGACTTCTCGTTTTTCTTTTATGTCTGTTTCATTTTCTCTTTTATACCTGAAGTGAAAAGTTAAATCTCCCTTTAAAAGATAAAACGAATGTGAGTCTTTCACGATTCAAATTCGATAAAAAAATAACAATTTTTTAAAGAAAATAATAATTTTTGAAACGAATCTTCTATGTACCCTTATCCAAACAAAAGGAACGATATGATGGATAACGAAAACTAAAGAGCTATCCATACAAGCAATCAATAAAAGTAATCGTAAAAGCAATCAGTAAAAACCATCAATATAAATAATCCCTATAAGGAATTAGTATAAATACTCAATATAAATAATCCATACAAGTGTGGATAAACAAAAAAAAGACTCCTCATAGGGAGTCCAATTACCTGGCGATTTGCTATCTTCACTAGGGCACGCCTAGCTATTGTCACCGTTAAAGTGCTTAACTTCTGTGTTCGGTATGGGAACAGG
>SAAR01000546.1 GCA_009916335.1 Erysipelotrichia bacterium
AATTTACTATCCTTAGACGAAACAAGAAAAGATGTTATTTATGCGCGTGTATCTACACATAAACAAAAAAACCGTGGTGATTTAGAACGTCAAATTAATAACTTAAAAATTTACGCGTCTGACTTGAATCCAATTGATTTAGAAGTTATATCTGATGTTGCTAGTGGTCTCAATGACAATCGGAAAGGTCTTCTAAAATTAATTAACTTAATTCAAGAAGGTAAAATTAACCGTGTTTTCATTTCTTATAAAGATCGACTAACTCGTTTTGGATTTAATTACATTAAACAAATTTGTGATTTCAATAATACAGAGATTGTGATTGTATCCAATGATATTGAAAATAAAGCGGTTGAATTAGAACTTGCAGAGGACATTATTAGTTTAATACATTCATTCAGCGGTAAACTTTATGGCTTACGTAGTAAGGTTAAACTAGAGATAGATAAGGAGTTATCCTCAGATGAAGGTACAACAAGTTGAACAACATCAGATTTCTAGAAATCATAAGTTTTATAAAGAATGTGATGATTTAGCTTTCAAATCTAAAAATTTATGGAACGCAACAAACTATTGTGTACGTCAACAATTTTTTGAAACAGGTAAATATTTAAATTATAATGAGGTAAATAAAATATTTACACATGAGAATCAACCGGATTATCGAGCATTACCAGCTAAAGTATCTAAAGGTACTCAGAGATTGTTAGATAAGGCATATAAAAGTTTTTTCGGAAAAACGGGATTTAGACGATTACCAAACTATTTACATAAAACAGATGGTCGTCAAGTTGTTCATTACGAAAAAGGTGCTTTAAGTACTGTGATTCATGGCTTTGTAAAATTATCTAAAACACGCATTATTTTAAAAACTAATAAAACACCTGATTTTGTTAGAATTGTACCAAAGCTAGATTTTTATACTATTGAAATTGGCTATTCAATTGATATTCCCGCACCGTCTACGACGACGGGTCATCGATTTGCTTCAATTGATTTAGGTTTAAATAACTTAGCTACAGTTTCTTCTAATGTGATGGCACCTATTATTATCAACGGTAAACCAATTAAAAGTATGAATGCTTATTCAAATGTTTTAATTGCTAACATCCAATCGATAACAGATGGTTCATCACATAAATTGAGAACCTATTATAGAAAAAGATATAATAAGATAAAGGATTATTTTCACAAAAGTTCTAATTGGCTTGTAAATAAGCTATTAGATAACAACATTGATACGTTAGTTATTGGTAAAAATGATGGATGGAAACATAAATCTAAACTAAAGAATTTTGTTAGAATACCATACCAATTGTTTATTGATATGCTAACATACAAATGTGAACAATCTGGTATTAATGTTATTATGCAAGAAGAAAGCTATACATCAAAGTCTAGTTTCTATTCTAAAGACCCAATTCCTGTGTTTGGAATTAAAAACACAATTGAGTTTAATGGTAAACGTATTCATCGTGGACAATATAAAGACACATCTGGATTTACATTAAATGCTGATTTAAATGGCAGTTTGAATATACTTCGTAAATCAGCCGTATGGACTGATAAACTATTTGATGACTGTATCAAATGGGCTAAACAACCAATGCTAAAATATTCATTTTAATAAAAACTAATAGTTCAGAATACAATTTATTGTTGACTGAATAAAGGTATGCAGTATGCCGTTATCAAAAATAAATTTGATTTTTAACTAAATCCATTTATGACTAGGTATAAATGTACTTCTTAATTTTCTTAAGTTTTACAAACTGTTGACGTGTTCGATGGTATTTTCAGCGCCACCATCGGCATACGCTGAGTTGATTTTATTAAGACTTGTACCCTCGACATAAGTATCCCGTGGGATTGATGTGAGTGTTGTTGTCTTTTTTGCAGGATTAAGTGTCGCTAGAATCATAACATCTGATCTACTTGCCTCACTGGCAGTTCTTGCATCACTGCCTAAAATTAAAAACGACAATGGTCGCTTTTCTTTGACAGCTAAATCCTGTTTCTCAGAAGATTTGGTTGATTTAAGTGGTTTGAATGTTGCATCCGCAGTTTTCACAACACGATAGGTTTGATAAGCTACCAAACCTACTGTGCCTATGATTAACGCGCTCAAACACACCATAATTTTAAAGCCTAAAC
>SAAR01000547.1 GCA_009916335.1 Erysipelotrichia bacterium
ATATATGATTTTTGAAAATGCAAAAACCAAATCTCTTCTTAAAAAAGATGATGTAAATATAAAAATTTCACTATCGTATTCGGATAATGATAATGCTGAGTTGACTATATCGAACAGCTGTAAAGAGATTAGTGATATAGTGCAGGAGAACAGAAATCTTGAAGGATACAGGCAGAAATATTTAAGTTACATTAATTATTTGACTTTTGCACAAGGTGAGGGGAACACTGGTTTAATAAAAATAGCTAAGATTCTTAACCAAGATTTAGAGCTTAACCACACAATGACTATAGGCTACACTAGTAACGATGCATTTGAAATAAAATTTACTTTTTATGACTTCAGTAAGGTGATTGATAATGCGAATATTGATAGTTGAAGATGAATCACGAAAGTTTGAACAGCTAAGTCATGTTATAAAATCTGTTTTTTCTAGCGCAAACATTATTAGTAGCGAGTCTCTGCTTTCTGCAATTTTCAATATAGCTGAGAATGATATTTACGATTTGGCTATATTGGATATGAGTATGCCTAACTATGACATCTCTGATGAAGAACCTACTGGAGGGGATTCCGAGAGTTTTGCTGGTAGAGAACTTATGTTTCAAATGAAACTTAGAGAAAAACTATGTCCTATTATTGTAGTTACTCAATACCAATCTTTTGAAAAAGGGTTAAGAGATTTAAATGATTTGGATGATGAATTTAAGAGAGAGTTTCCTGATTATTATTTAGGGTGTGTTTATTATAATGCAGCAGTAGATGGATGGGTGGAAAAGCTCAAAGATTATCTTTATAGCTATGAGGGTAATAAATGATATGAGAATTTTGGTTGTTGATGATTCTTACGAAAAAGTTAAAATTATAGCTGGTGGGGTTATATCTGCAGGCCTTAGTTCAGATGTTATTACACATTGCAGTAATTCTAGTGATGCTTTAAGGGAAATGTCGGATGTGAAATTCGATATCCTATTTCTAGATATGCAGTTGCCTAGTGCGTTAGGCGAGTCAATTGAAGAGGATGGCGGTGTAAGTTTACTGGAAATAGTAGGGTTGCATCCTTCGGTAAACAAACCAACACATATTGTTGCTATTACATCTCATATATCTTCTTACGAGAAACATAAGACTTTCTTTTATGAGAAAGGTTGGGTTATTCTATGCACTGAATTATCTAAGGAAATAATTAAGAAAATAATTGTTGAGAGATTGACTAGAAAAAGTGCTGATTTTGCCAGTGTTGATATAGTTATCATTACAGCACTAGAACATATTGAGCTGCAATCTGTTTTAGAGCATTCTGCAAATTGGCAAATTATGATGTTTCCCAACGATCCCAGTATTTATCATATTGGGGAGGTGACTCTTCATTCTGGAATAAAGAAAAATATATTAGCAGTGTCAACGCCTCGTATGGGTCTTGTTTCATCTTCAGCTCTGACAACAAAGATACAATTAAAATTCAGCCCTGATTATATTTTTATGGTTGGCATTTGTGCTGGAGTGGAAGATAAAACTAATCTTGGAGATATCATAGTAGCTGATCCTGTATGGGATTGGGGGAGCGGAAAATCAACAAAAGTTGATGGCGTTTCATCACATTTACCATCACCTCACCAAATTAGTCTTGACACAAAACTTCGTTCTAAATTGATGCGGCTAAGTGTTGAGAGGAAATATTTGGATGAGCTATATAGTAATTGTAGCTTAGCGAAAAAACCTGAACATGAATTACAATTGATTGTTGGGCCTATGGCTTCAGGGGCTTCAGTAATTGAAGATGTGGATGTGGTAAAAAAAATAAAAAGCACTAATCGGGATGTTATCGCAGTCGAGATGGAGGCCTATGGTGTTATGGCAAGCGTTACTATAGCAGCAGAGTTTCCTGCTAAAGTGATTGTTATTAAATCTGTTTGTGATTTTGCCAACTTGAACAAAAACAATGATTGGCAAAAATATGCAGCTTATACTAGTGTAGGCTATACTTTCAATTTTATAAAAAATGAACTTTTTGTATAATATAAATATGCCGCTTGTTATCGCGGCGATATTTTATTTTATCAAAAATAGTATAATTGGTATGAAAACAAATGCGAGTCCAATATTCCCAACAAATATGAATGCGATCCTAAAG
>SAAR01000548.1 GCA_009916335.1 Erysipelotrichia bacterium
AGTAGAACCAATTATAAAATATATACCAAAAGGAATGAAAATATGGTTGCCTTTTGATGAAGAATGGTCTGCATTTAATCAAGTGCTAAAAGAAAATGGTTATGAAACAATATGTACTCATATAAATAATGGAAAAGACTTTTTTAAATATGAACCAAAAGAATGGGATATGATTGTTAGCAATCCCCCATATTCAATGAAAGATGAAGTTATAAAAAGAGTGTATGAACTTGGTAAACCATTTTGTTTGTTAATGCCATTAACAACCTTACAAGGAAAAGAAAGGTTTAAATATTTCAAGCAAGGAATACAGTTGTTAAGTTTTAATGTAAGGATAGGGTTTCACAATGAAAGCTCAATGAAAGAAGTAGTAAAAAATACACCATTCTCATCTGCATATTTTATTGGTGGTGGCTTATTAAAACATGACTCAATCTTAGAAGAATTAAAAGTCTATGAAAAGCAACTAATAGAGTAAACAAACAATAATAAGTGGCATTAAGGTATAAAAAAAATAAAACAAACTTTTCTATCTTCCGCCTTATGTAAGTCCACTTACTAATATAATAAAAAAAAAAGAAAAGGAAGAAAAGAAATGGTAATTGAAAGTAAAGAAGAATTATTACAAGAACAAACAAAACTAGTAGAATATATAGATAACTTAGTACATGCTGAAAATGAAAAAGAAATCAATGAGTATTTCGTAAAAGCATTGAATAGTTTATCGTATATAGATTTGTATAAAATGAAAATATGGAAAGGATAAGGAAGATGAAAAGGTATACAAGTGGTTATGTTTAACAGAAAGGAGTAGCGTAATGTATAGAAGAAAAAGAAGAAAATACGCAAGTACCATGAGATGAATGAGGAAAGCGTTAAAACAGATAAGATTTATGGTTTATTTGTTAACTCGGAGTTCGTAATGGAAGGAACATATGACGAATTGATAAAATGGGTTGTACAATTTGAATTTGATGTTAAATTGAAATATGGACAACATAATGTGGAAAGCTTAGTCAATGAGTGGGATAATGATACTCCTAATAAAATACTACGAGCAGAAACAGATGATAGTATCATATTTTTCGATGTAAGATTATTTGAAAAAAATGTGTAGAAGTAAACTACAATAAAAAACAGAAAGACAAGAAAGAGGTAAATAAAAAAATGAAAAATTTAACAATGAATAAAGCGAAATTAACAGAAGTATTAAACAATGGACTAGTATTTGTCAGTGCAGAAGAAAAACAGAATTATAACGATAAATCTAAAATGGATTATATCGCAACAGTGCTAAGTCCTGATTGTAATGAAACCATTACAGTAAAATGTGTTGAACCATTCCCTAGAGAAATTAAAGCAATGGATCGTGTGGATTTTATGAACTGTGAAGTAATTTTTAAAGGTAGAGGTACAGGAACATTCGGTACAAATATCATGGCAGAGTTACAGTTAACAGTGAATGCACAAAAAATGGTTAAAGTAGGATAGTTTAAAAATAAAAAGATGTATGTTAAAATAAAGACATAAAAGAAAGAGAAAAAATAAAGAAAGATAGAGGTATAAGAGAAGATGAAAAAGCTAATTGAAAAAGTAAGAGAAATGAGTAAACATAAAAAAGTAGTATTGGCAAGTGTAATGGTATGCGTATTAGCATTAGGAACATTAACAACTGCTTATGCACTAATGAATAAAGATAACAAGAAGCAAGACAAAATTGCTGATACCTCTATCAAAGATAAAAAGAAAGTAGAGGAAAAGAAAGCACAAGAGGAAAAGAAAGAGGAAAAAGTAACAGAAGAACAAGCACAAGAACCAGTACAGGAAACACAAACAACAACACAACAAGAAAGTGTGCAACCTGTACAGGAACAAGTGCAAAATACACAACAACAAGTAACTCCTCAACCTACACCACAACCTGAACCTCAAGTATGTACAGGTGTAACTTATGACTTATCAAGAGGAAATAGTGGCTTACTATTTAAAACAAGAGCAGAGTTTGACGCATGGGTTGAAAAGTATGACGCTTATTGGGTAAATGGATATGAAAAATTTGAAAATGAATATGGTCATGTAGGTTGGGAACAAGTAAGGGTGATTGCATATGATAGTTGTGGCAATGAGTTAGAT
>SAAR01000549.1 GCA_009916335.1 Erysipelotrichia bacterium
ATCCTTGGCTATTTGCCTGTTATCACCCATTCGAAGAAGTTGAACTTCGCTATCAAGAGGTTTTAGAAACGATAAAAGATGCTTTTTTAAACAACACGTTAGACGCGCTTCCTGTGTGGTCTATTTATGAAGGGAATTTTACAATGGAAACAAAACCAAAAGACTTTAAAGACTTATAGGTAAATCTTCACGTTTAAGTTTATCCACAATGGTATCGATTTGGCGCTTAAGGGCAAAGGCATATTCTAAGCCTTGTTGGTCTTTGCTGATAGTAACTTTGCCTTCAAGTACAATCGCTGTCTCACCGTTTTGAAGAAGTAACGCATCGATGGTGATTGCTTCATTGCTGTTTTCAAAAGGAGAAATACACAAGAGGGTCTTTCGCACAGATAGCCTTTTTTAGGGATATTTAGCCCTTATTGTAGCACAGAGTTTGTGATTTTTAAAGGATTCTTTTCACGTTTAGTGATCGTTTACCCAAATACCCTATCATTTGACTACCCTTTTTTACTTCAGCTTTAAAACAGATAGACACTTAGGTCTTCCCTAAGTGTCTAAATCGTTAAAATTAAACCACCCTCCCCTCTTCACCCTTTGTTTTATTTCAGAAAATTTCAAGTTATCTTTGTCGTATTATCCCCCTACCCTATAAAAACAGATTCTGTTATGTTAAGAGGATTTGTTTGGTTGTTACACTCTTCGTGTGTGATACATTACACACTGAAATATTTTTATTGCCTCTATACGTATTGTTCTATAATCGTTTTTAAAATTCTATGTATTATTTTACAAGGATAGAAATGATTATTCATTTGGATCTAGATTGTTTTTTTGTTTCAGCGGAGAGAACAAGATCTGCTTTTTTAAAAAACAAACCAGTAGTGGTGTGTAAAAGTGGCGACACCAAAATTTTCTCTCACGAAGATATGCCTAGCATGATCACAGAATCCGTGGGTGGATTTAATGGTTTAATGCAGCACAAAAAAGCCTTTCATGGATTTGATAAGAATGAATGGAAGAAAGAGTTTGTGGATGATAAAGGAAGGGTCCATGGCATTGTCATTGCTAAAAGCTATGAGGCTAAAAAATACGGAATTAAAACAGGCACCCTTTTAAAAGATGCTTTGTTAATGTGCCCTAATCTCTTAGTACTTCCAAGCGATCACCTTTTTTATCAACTCTTATCTGCTAAGCTCAAATCTTTTCTTCAAACTAAAATTCCTATTCTCGAGCAATACAGTATTGATGAGTTTTGGGGGGATTTATGTGGATGGATCAAAGATGAAGATACCTATACTTTTATGGCTAATCTTCAAAAAGAAGTATTAGAAACATTTGATCTACCCTGCTCTATTGGAGCTTCTACTTCTAAATGGATTGCTAAGCTTGCAACGGATTTTAATAAGCCCTATGGCTTAACCTTAGTTCCAAAAGATAACATTACGGCATTTGTCTCCCCTCTTCCCATTGCTACATTTCCTGGCATAGGAAAAGCTTTACAAAAACGGTGTGAGAATTATAAAATAAGAACGCTAGGAGAACTTATTCAATCAAGACGTTTGATTGAGGGTTGGGGAACTATTGGTAAACAACTGATTGCTAGAGTTACAGGTAAAGACAACGAATTGGTTGCCCAAAACAAAGATCGTAAGTCTATTGGTATTTCACGTAATTTTGCGCTGGTACACGATCGTGAAGAAGTCCTTCGAAGAGCCATAATCCTATCTCGTCATCTTTCACATACGATTGCTAAACTACATTTACATCCAACAACCTATTATTTTAAAATTCGTTATGATGGAGGAATAAAATCTCAAAGCTCACAAACCATCGATAGACTTTTTAGTGAAAGTTTTTACAGAGACCTTACTCAAAAAACGATTGATAGTCTTGATATCTACCCTCACCTAGGCATTCATCATTTAAGTTTACATGTCTCTAATTTTACAACACCTTCTCAATCTAAAACATTTTCCTTATTGCATCAACATGAAGATAACAAAGCAGTTCGTTTGAATGAAAAGATCACTAAACTAAGAGATAAATACGGAGTGGATATTGTAAGAGCTGCTATTGAGAAGACACCAAAACAACTTTAGTTTTTTCTTATTTTAAATTATATCAAGTAATT
>SAAR01000550.1 GCA_009916335.1 Erysipelotrichia bacterium
GTTTTTAAATAATTAAACAAAGTTTCTAAGAGTGCCTTATTTCTAAAAAATCTTGTTGCCTGAGGAATAAGTTCATATTCTTTTGCATGTATATTTTTCCCTATGAATAAGAAAAATCGGAATTTTAAATATTGAATTATTTTATTCATAAAAGTTTATTTCTGCTTTCATTTTTAAATCACTTAATCCACCAAAAAAATATTTATTACTATCTAATACTACAGAAAAAAATGCTGCTTCATCTTGCCAGTGATGTACTTTACCGGACGTTCCACCATATCCAAAGGTTTCTTCTTCCATAATTGCTGTTTGAATTTCATAAAAGCCTGTACCTAAAGTATTAGTAAAATTAAAAACTACACTAAACTCACTATTTTCTATAAATACTTTGTCCCATATAGTTTCACAATGGCTATCTTGATATCTTTGATATACATCCTGATTCATTGTGCCCCATGCATATACTTTGACACCTTCTTTACTTCTTATTCTAATACCAATATTCAAGTGTTGTATATCCCTAAGTGCTTTACACTTAACGAGTATATACATTTTTTCATTCTCTTTTACTTGACTAATTTGATTGAAATATTCATCACACACAATCGTTTCAATTATTTCAACTTGTTTATCTCCAAAAGACATTTTTTCACTTCTACTATTGATAACTTTCTCTTTTTTTTCAATTGCAGTTTGTAGTGTATTTTGATAATACTTTTTTTCTTCCTCATGCAATTGTCTTCGATATTCAAGAATCACTTCTGCTGAAGTCCCTATCGTATCAATTTTTCCATGATTTAATAAAATTGCTCGATTGGTTAATGTACGAATAGATTCCTGTTCGTGAGATACAAAAAGCAAAGTTGTACCATTTGCAACAAGCTTTTCCATATGCTGATAGCATCGTTTTTGAAATAGTGCATCACCAACCGCCAGTGCCTCATCAACGATTAAAATTTCGGGTTCTACAGCTACATTAATAGCAAAAGCCAGCCTGACATACATTCCACTGGAATAAGTTTTAACAGGTTGATGTATAAATTCGCCAATATCTGCAAATGCTAAAATAGCTTCTAGTTTTGTTGCCATTTCATTATGGGTAAATCCCATGATTGTTCCGCTGAAAAAAATATTTTCAAGCCCAGTCATTTCAGGATTAAATCCTGCCCCAAGTTCGAGGAGAGATGCGATTCGACCATTTACATGTACAGATCCACTACTAGGAGTAAGTACACCCGTGATAATTTTGAGTAATGTACTTTTACCGGCTCCATTTCTACCGATAATTCCTACGGTTTCTCCACGTCGAATTTCAAAATTTATATTATTTAGCGCATAATAGTCATGATGATATTTTTTTCCAAAAGGATGTAAAGATTCTTTTAATCGATCGATAGGATAGTCGTACAGTTTGTAAACTTTACTAACATTTTCAATCTTAATAGCAATATCATTCATCATAACACATCCGCAAAATGAGGTCTTAGACGTTTAAAGATAAAAGCACCGTTAACTAATATAGTTAAAGTCACGAGCCAGAAATAAAGGGTCAAATCATTTTCCCAAAACCATCGCTGTTCTATCAGTGATTCCCGATACCCCTGTACTAGATAATAAACAGGATTTAGTTGTATCAAACCGACGTACTCCTTTGGCATAATAGAGACTGACCAAATGACAGGAGTGATCCAAAAACCAAACTGTAAAACCATCGTTACAATTTGACCTAAATCCCTAAAAAATATCACTACTGATGACGTAATCCATGAGAGACCAAGTACTAAAGCAACGGTGGCAAAAAGATAATACCCAATCTGCAACCAGTAAATAGAAGGATAGTATCCATAATAGATAAATATGCCTAATGTAAAAAGGATAAAAAAGATATGAACAACTAAGGCAGACAAAAGTTTAACGATAGGAAGCAATGCAACACGAAATACGACTTTTTTAACCAAAAAACTATTATCTAAAATTGATGTTGTTGTACTTTGCAAACTTTCAGAAAAAAAAAACCAAGGAATCAAGCCTGCCAAAAGCCACAAAATAAATGGAATATCTTCCATAGGTTTACTTTTGAAGCCGATTTCAAATACAAACCAAAATAATAGTATTAAGGCAGTAGGCTGT
>SAAR01000551.1 GCA_009916335.1 Erysipelotrichia bacterium
GTATAATAGAGTAGATAGCATTGTTGTAGGAAACTTTATCGGTGATAACGCATTAGCTGCTGTTAATTCTAGTGGTGCAATCGTCAATCTACTCGTTAGTTTTTTTATGGGTTTATCGCTTGGTGCAGGGGTTGTTATTTCCAATTACTTTGGTGCAAGAAATGAAGTAGAAGTGCATAAAGCCATTCACACTTCCATGGCTTTAACCATAGCCGCAGCCATTATGGCGACTATTTTAGGGGTTACATTAACACCGATTATTTTACAATTAGTCAATGTCGATCCTGAAGTAATGGAAAATAGTATCTTATATCTTCGCTTATACTTTTTAGGTATCAGTGGTTTAATTATCTATAATATGGGAAGTGGTATGTTGCGTGCCGTTGGTGATTCTAAAAGCCCTTTATACTTTTTAATCGTATCTTCCATTACAAACATTATTTTAGATATTGTGTTTGTAACTGTTTTTCATATGGGGATTGCTGGTGTGGCAATCGCGACAATCATTGCTCAATTTGCAAGTGCCGTTTTAACAATTTACAAATTAATGAAAACAGAGCAAATGTATAAACTTTCTTTACGCAAAATACGTTTCTATAAAGAAACCTTTATTAAGATGGTTAAAATTGGTTTACCTAGTGCTTTACAAAATGCGGTTGTTTCTTTATCCAATGTTGTTGTACAAGCAAATATCAACAGCTTTAATAAAATCGCTATGGCAGGAGCAGGTAGTTATATGAAAGTTGATGGTTTTGCCATTATGCCTGTCATGAGCTTTTCAATGGCACTCACTACTTTTGTAGGACAAAATATTGGTGCACAAAAATACGATCGTGTTAAAAAAGGGGCAAGAGCAGGTATTATCATGAGCTGTTTAACAAGTGGTTTTATCTCTGCATTACTGGTTTTATTCGCTCCACAAGTAATGTCTATCTTCTCAAGCAATGCAGATGTCATTGAGATTGGTAAATTAATGATGTACTGTGTCGTGCCAGGCTACTTACTCTTAGCTGTTTCCCATTGTTTAGCAGGTGTATTGCGTGGTGCAGGACTTACGAAAATACCAATGATCGTCATGATTTTTTGTTGGTGTATCTGTCGTGTTTTATGGATTACCATTATGGTATCACTATTCCACGATATTCGCTATGTCTTTATGGGCTGGCCAATTACATGGGTATTAAGTGCAATTATCTTAATCATTTACTATAAAAAAGCGAATTGGCTTTATCGTTACTAAGCCACTCGCTTTTTTTCTATTCCTGAAACAATCCATCAAACATTGCTTGTAAATGTCCTCTTGTCTTAAACCCACTCACGCGAAACAATTCTTGCTCATTACGCAAACCAATTAAAGTTGGAATACTTTTTACATGATAGGCGTTAGCTATATCTTTATGCTTATCAATGTTTATCTTAATAAATGTAATTTTCCCTTCATATTCCTTTGCCAATGTTTTAATCGTTTTTCCTAGCATGATACAAGGAGGACACCAAATTGCATAAAAATCCAATATAATAAATGTATCTTTTACTAACAATGCCTTTAAATCTTCTGTTTTTAATTCATGTAAATTTTCCATTTTTTCACCTCTTGTTTACATTGTAACCTAGTAACTTTATTTAATCAAGTTACATGCGCAAAGAAAAAAGCTATGCATTATGCATAACTTTCTATCATTGTATTTATTCTTGAAACATCGGTGTCGATAAATAGCGTTCTCCTGTATCAGGGAAAACAACCACGATCATCTTTCCTGCATTTTCTTCACGCTTTGCTAATTGGATCGCCGCATAAAGTGCTGCTCCACTAGAAATCCCCACTAAAATCCCTTCTTTATGGGCAATTTCTTTCCCCATTGCATAAGCCTGTGCATCTTCTACCCGTATTACTTCATCATAGATAGACGTATCTAAAGTATCAGGCACAAACCCTGCACCAATTCCTTGAATACCATGAGGTCCAGCTTCATTTTTGGACAAGACAGGAGAAGTACTTGGTTCAACAGCCACTACTTTCACATCTTTTTTGCTCTTTAAATATTTTCCTACGCCACTTAGTGTACCCCCTGTTCCTACACCAGCGACAAAAATATCTACTTCACCATCACTATCATTATAAATC
>SAAR01000093.1 GCA_009916335.1 Erysipelotrichia bacterium
TTTAATAGATTAAAGACAACTTTAAAATATACATTAAATCAAATAAAGCCTAAAAAACGGAAGTTTCAGTAAAAACGGAAACTTCGTTGAAATTTGAGCACTTTTTTTACTATCTCTTGTATGTTATACTATTTACACCAAAGGAGATTGATTATGAAAGTATATAATACAAAACATTTAAACAATAAACAGCGATTTCCTATTGCGATTATCGCTGGACTTATCAGTGCTATTTTATGTGGTTTACTATTTGCCATTATTGAAATAATATTACCTTTACATATACCTTTGCTTTATGCTGCGATGGCATATGGAGTATCTTATGCAGTGAAAACATACGGTAGAGGCGTACAAACAAAATTTACAGTTGTTGGTATCGTTGCGAGTATTTTATCCATTGTATTTGGTTATGCATTTATTTACTTTATTTCCATGGGAGGAGAAACAATCCTTTCTCTGCCAACCTATTTAGAAATGGTTTTTGCTAGTATGTTAAGACTAAACGTTCATGGCATCATTGAACTATTATGTGTTGCATACGCTATCTATATTGCATATTATAATTCAAGAATTATATAAGGAGGCGTATTTTATGTTTTATCGAAATACATGGGCAGAAATAGATTTAGATAAACTTGCACATAATATTAATGTTATTAAAGAACATACTAAAAAAGAGGTGTTTTGTGTAGTAAAAGCAAATGCTTATGGACATGGTGATTTTCACATTGCTAGTGAAGCAATGAAGAATGGGTGTCAATATGTTGCTGTATCTTCCTTAGATGAAGCAATGGCATTAAGAAAACAAGGCTATACGCAAGCTATTTTAATTTTAGGATATGTAAGTGTTGGTGATGTCCAAGTTGCGATTCAAGAAAAGATTACACTTACTGCGATTTCTTATGAATGGGTATGTGAACTTTGCGACTATGATGTAGATTTAACAGGACTAAAAATACATTTAAAGGTAGATACAGGAATGAATCGTATCGGTATGAAAAAAGTGGATCAATTACAAGCAAGTTTGCGTATGCTTATAGATAAGCAGGTTAATGTAGAAGGTATTTATACTCACTATCACAGTGCAGATAATGATGATAAAAGTCTATGTCAGCGACAGCAACATTGGTTTTATCATGTTTTAGATAGTTTAGAGTATGATTTTAAATGGATTCATACTTGTAATTCAGATGCAAGTATTTCCTTTCATGATGAAAGAAGTAATGCCGTTCGTGTAGGATTAGCATTATATGGTATTAAATCGGTTGATGTTAAGATAGATTTACAACCAATCTTATCTCTTTATACAAAAATTACTTGTATTAAAGAAGTAAAGAAGAATGAAACCATTGGCTATGGGGCGACATACCAATGCCATAAAGATGAAATTATTGCGACAATACCGATTGGCTATGGAGATGGCTTTGTTCGTGCAAATCAAGGACGTTTTGTTTGTATTGATACACACCCTTATGAAATCGTTGGTCGTGTATGCATGGATCAGTGTATGATTAAGGTAGATAAAATGTATCCTGTTGGTACGAAAGTAGAAATCATATCAGCGTATATTCCCATTACTCAAATGGCACATGAATTAAAAATGATTCCTTATGAAGTATTATGTCTTTTAAGTGATCGCATTCCTCGTGTCTATTTAAAAGGTGGAGATGTCATTGATACGATTAATATAAGAATCCATGAATAAATCCCTTTGGGGATTTATTTGTTTATCTAATTAAAATGTATTACAATAGATAAAAGGAGATTTCTATGAAAGATTTTATTAAAGAAAATAAAAATCAATTACTTGTATGTACATATGTAATTGTTGTTGCGGTGATTATTTTAAACTTTAAGCTAGTGTTTTCTTTTACATCACAAATACTTAGCTTATTAAAACCATTGTTTGTAGCAATTGCAATTGCCTTTGTATTAAATATTCCCATGAGCCGAATTGAAAGAAGTCTAAAGAAAATCATTAAGAAAGATAATTTCTTATATCGTTTTATTCGTACTTTTTCAATTATTATAACTTTGATTTTGGCTGTTATTTTACTGTATTTACTACTTATCATCATCGTACCAAAAGTTAGTGAAAGTTTGCAGTTAGTATTTTCTCATTTTGGCGATTTAGTAAATGCGACTATCAATTCAATTAATGGTATTTTTAAAGACTTGAAAATAGATTTTAAATTACAAGATATAGCGGCTGTTAAAGAAATACAAAATTTATCATGGAGTAGTGTATTTGAACAAACATTAAGTGTATTAAGTGGTGTTGCAGATGGCTTTATTTCTAATGCAGTAGCCTTTACGAATGGCTTTTTAGAAGGCTTTCTAGCATTCTGTTTAAGTTTATATTTATTAGGGGGAAAAGAAGGTTTTATCTATCAAAGTAGAAAAGTGATTATTTCTATCTTTAGTGTTAAACGTTCTCAACGTATTTTCGATATAGGGAAACAAGCTAATTTCATCTTTACAAAATTTGTTGGTGGACAGTTAGTCGATTGTGCGATTAAGGGGATTATGTTCTATATCGTATTTAAATTGCTTAACTTCCCAATGCCAGAATTAAGTTCTGCGATTATTACAGTATGTAGTATTGTTCCTGTATTTGGACCAATGTTTGCAATGTTTATTGATTTCATTTTAATCTTTGCATTCTCACCAATGGCAGCCATTTGGTTCGTTATTATTTTCCAAGTGCTTTCTAATTTGGAAAGTCAAATCATTTATCCTAGAATTGTCGGTAAAAGCATTGGTCTACCTGGTATATGGGTATTGTTGTCTATTTTTGTATTAGGTGGACAAATGGGAATTACAGGAATGATTTTAGCGGTTCCTATTACTGCTTTGCTATATACATTATTTACAGACTTTATCAATCATCGTTTACAAAAAAAGAATATTAGAATTGTTGAAGACAAAATCATGGAGGGGTATGAAGAAACATGCGAAGATTAACAATGATTATTATGATGAGCTTTCTAATGCTTGTTGCAGGTTGTGCAAATGCTTCTAATAACAAAAAAGAAGGAAATAAGCAGAGTGAAAAAAATGTTTGCGATGTGGATTGTAATGATACAAAAGCAGATATGAGTGAATATGAAACGATGCAAAGTGAAGATCATGTATTTATTGAAATTAGTTTTGCGAAAGCGAATGAGCTATTAGAAGATAAAGCTTTTACAGGAATTATCTATTACGGTTATCCTGCTTGTCCTTGGTGTGTAGAGGCGGTTCCATTAATGAATGAAGTTGCTAAAAAGCATGATTTAAATATTTATTATGTAAATAAAAAAAGCCAAGATAGTATAGATCATCCTAAAGAGGAAGAAAAAGCTGTTGCTATTTTAGATGCTGCGTATGGATTAGATAAAGATGAGGAAAGTGGAAAACCTCATTTGTATGTACCTGAGGTTATTGTGGTGAAAAAGGGGAAAATCATTGCTCATAATTTAGGGACAATTAATGGGCATAATGCGAAAGAGCGAGAAATGAATGATGACGAAAAACGTGTTTTAAAAACAATTTATGAAAATATGTTTATTGAAATCTGCGAATAAAAAAGACCAACTGGTCTTTTTCTTTTATGAGGGATACCATTATTTTCATAATGGTATATTATATTTTGTTCAAGTTAGATAAGAATAAGAGAAATATAGGGTAGGGAAAAAAGTTAATTACTTATCTAACTTGAGTATAGTATAGTTTATCTTTGTGAATATCCTGTGATGATTGCAAGAAAAGTGCAAAAAAAAGAAGCAAAGTGTAGTGGAAGATAGGAAAGGGAAATTGGTACTACACTTTACTAATTAAATTATACTTGTACAATGTGAACACTGTGTGAACAAAATGATTATTCTTGAATGAATTTGCACTTTTTTGTTTGAAAGTGAATAAAATTGTATCCGTTTTCATTTTTCGTTTGAATTTATATAAAAATTCTTGAAAAAGACAAAATTATTGGGCAAAAAGATAAGGATAAACACATAATAAGTAGTATAATAAATTTAGAAACAGGAGGAATTATTAAAATGATTATACAAAGTAAAAAAGTTTGGATTAGTGGTCAGTTTGTCGCAGCACAGGTAGAAATTAAAAACGATAAAATTGTTGGAATTTATAATTATGGTGAAAAGCCCGTAGATACTGATTATGAAAACAAACGAATTGTTCCAGGGTTTATTGATATTCATACTCATGGTGCGTATACATTTGATACAAATGATGCACATCCTGAAGGATTAAGAAACTGGATGAAGAATATTACTGATGAAGGGGTAACAGGAATTTGTCCAACAACAATTACACAAAGCAAAGAAGTGTTGACAAAAGCAGTGGCTAATGTCGCAAAAGTTGTAGAAGAAGGGTATGAAGGAGCTGAAATTTTAGGGATTCATTTTGAAGGTCCTTATTTAGATATGAAATATAAAGGTGCCCAGCCTGAACAATACATTGCAGTACCAACGGTGGAAGAATTTAAAGAATACCAAGAAGCTGCCAATGGCTTAATTAAAGTGATTACAATGGCTTGTGAAAAAGATGAAGATTTCAAATTAACACAATATTGTGCACAAAATGGAGTGCTTGTTAGTATGGGACATTCTGCATCTACCTATGAAGAAGCAGTGATGGCAGTGGCTCATGGAGCACAAAGTATGACTCATGTTTTCAATGGTATGACACCATTCCATCATAGAAATCCAGGTTTAGTAGGTGCCGCAATGCGTTTTAGAGATGTATTTGGAGAAGTAATCTGTGATGGTAATCACTCTAATGTGAACTCTTTAAATAATCTATTTATGGCAAAGGGTAGAGATTATACGATTATGATTACTGATGCATTAATGGCAAAAGGTTGTCCAATTGGTTCTAAGCATATCTTCGGTGGAAATGAAATTGAAATTTATCCAGATGGAAGTGCTCATTTAACGAGTACAAAAGGGTTAGCTGGTAGTACATTAAATGTAAATAAAGGTTTAAAAATCTTAGTTGAAGATGCAATGATACCTTTTGATTATGCAATTAACTCATGTACATTAAACCCTGCTAGAGCATTGCGTATTGATGATCGCAAAGGTAAGATTATGACAGGTTATGATGCAGATATGGTTGTACTTGATGATAACTATGATGTATTACAAACCTATGCAAGAGGAGTTGCATGTAAATAGTTCGTTAGGAGTTTTCTTATAAACTCCTTTCTTTTTGCTTTCTATTGAGGGTATAATAATAAAAGAGGTGAACAAGATGAAAATAGAAAATAAACGTTATTTAGTAGAGTTTTGTAAGGAAGGAGGAGAAATCACTAAGTTTTTAGATAAAAAAAGTAATATTCAGTATATGTATCAAGGGGATAGTTCTTATTGGAGTGGGAAAAATCCTACCTTGTTTCCAATTGCTGGGAATACTTATGATGGAACATACCAAGCGAAAGGAAAAACCTATACTTTTAAAAATCATGGGTTAATTCGCTACGCAACTTTGGATTGTGTTGCACAAAGTGATGATAGTATTACTTTTTCTTTAAAAGCGAATGAGGAAACATTAAAATCATATCCATACTTATTTCATTATCAAATTACTTATACATTACAAGATAATAAGCTTACGATGGTATATCATATTAAAAATGAAGATGAAGAAGTAATGCCTTTTACGTTTGGTCTACACCCAGGGTTTAAAGCACCACTTTTTGAAAATGAAAAATATGAAGATTACACCCTTTCTTTTGAATGTGATGAAACAATGGAACAATTAATATTTGATGTGAATAAGCAAGAACCACATTATTATAAGCCAGTACAGATGAAACAGTTTACGTTAGATTATCATTTGATGGAAGAATATGCGACACTTATTTATCGTGGTTACTCTAGCTCTTATGTAACTTTACAGGGGAAAGAAAATCATGGGGTAAAGGTGAGCATTGCTGGTTATCCTTTGCTTGCATTGTGGTCGCCTACGAATGCACCGTTTATATGCATTGAACCTTGGTATTCACACGCTGATTTTGAAAAGACAGGAAAAGACTTCAAAGAGCGTGAAGGTATGATGCAATTAGCACCACAAAAGGAATTTACAACTTCTTATACAATCGAAGTATTCTAAACACACACATCGTGTGTTTTTGTTTGTAAAATCTTCAAATGGAAAAAAATTCCACTTTACTTCTATTTGCACTCTAGTATCATAATTACTATAACAGGAGGTATTTATAATGAGGTATGGTTATATTAGAGTATCCACTAAGGATCAAAATGAAGATCGTCAACGATTGGCGTTACAGGAGTACGAGATTGCTAAACGCAATCTTTTTATTGACAAACAAAGTGGAAAGGATTTTGATCGACCTGCCTATAAAGCGATGATCAAGAAATTAAAAGATGGAGATGAACTATATATCAAAAGCATTGATCGTTTAGGTAGAAATTATAATGAAATTATCGAACAATGGCGTATTATTACCAAAGTAAAAAAAACATATATCAATGTTTTAGATATGCCACTTTTGTTAACAAAAAAAGAAGATGCCGATTTAACAGGTACATTTATTGCCGATTTAGTGTTACAGATTTTAAGCTATGTCGCACAAACTGAAAGAGAGAATATTCGTCAGCGACAACAAGAGGGAATCGCCGCTGCGAAACTAAAAGGGGTTCGTTTTGGTCGCCCTTGTATTGTCATTCCTGAAAACTTTGCGGTGATCAATAAGCAATATAAAAAAGGCATCATTAGTTCACGATATGCAGCTACTTATTTAGGCGTTTCACAGAATACTTTTCTACGTTGGTCGAAGAAGGCAAAGTATCGCAGAAACAAAAAGATCTCATAGGTATTTATTAATTAGAGATCGTATAAAAACAGAAAGATGATAAACAGGTGATAAAGGCTCTTATCACCTGTTTATCAGATAATTCATAGAACCTTATGCTTTAAAGTGATGTATGAAATCTATTAGATCAGAAAAGATTAATAAAAGGTTTCAATAAAAATGATTGCATGATTCATTTAAAAATGCATTTTATTTGTAACGTTATTTTAATTCATTATCTTAGTTTGTATCTTTTTTTCAAAATAAAAACCAGTTTGCTCTTGACTGGTCTAGTGTGATTTCGATCGTTTTTACAAGATTCGTAACTTGTTTCTCAATAAGAGTGTTTGCTTTTTTACAAGGTTCATAACTTGGGTGTTTCCTCTGTACCACAGCTAAAGTGAGCTCGATCATTTTTACAAGATTCGTAACTTGGGTGTTTATTCTGTACCACAGCTAAGTATCACATTTATATAATAGCATATTCATAATGAAATATACAAAGCAGTTTACTTTTATTTATAAAAAAAGGTGGTTGTTTTCGCTGTTTATTGTATAAACGATGTTATGCAAAGAAATATTCTTATTTCTATCTAACACATATATATTATTTTAAAAGGTTTGAATAAATGCAAAAAAAAAGCCACTTCTATAAATAAAAGTAGCTTTCTCATTTAGAATGGTCGGGCCGGGGGGACTTGAACCCCCACGAGGTTGCCCTCAACGGATTTTAAGTCCGTTGCGTCTGCCTATTCCGCCACGGCCCGATTGTTTTACTTTGCGTATCATACACAAGTAATTTGTGCTTTCTTTTCAACGCTTTATTATTATATAAATATTTGTATGAAATTGCAACATAAAAATTTGAAAACATGCAAAAAAAATAGTTTTTTATTTGATTTGTTTAGATAATATATAAATAATTGCCATTTTTATACATTTTCGTTTGTTTTTCTTCTCAAGAATGTAGATTATTCTATACAAAGGCTTTAGTTTTTGATGAGTATTTGTTATAATTTAAAAACAAAAATATTAAGAAAGGCTTATTTATGAAAAAGATGGATCGTAAAATTGTATGGTTTATGCAAAATAAATTAAGTAATCCAGTATTAGATTGGATTATGACTTCTCTTACTTTTCTAGGAGACTATTGTTTAATTTGGTTAATTATCACGATTTTGTTTTATATGAATGGAGATCGTAAGTATGCATATTTAATGGTAGGAACAATGCTTGTAACCAATGCCATTAATAATGGTTTAATAAAATCGATCTTTAGAAGAAAACGCCCGTTTGAAATCTACGATGATATTACGATTTTTATTCCTGAGCCTTATGGTTCAAGTTTTCCTTCTGGACATAGTGCAACTGGCTTTTGTTGTGCGGTTGTTATTGCGTATTATAATTCTACATTAGGAATCATTGCGTTAACACTCGCTGCTTTGATTGCCTTTTCAAGAATGTATTTACGAGTACACTTTTTTTCTGATGTCATGGTTGGTATGATTGTAGGTTGTCTTTGTTCGATTGTTTTGATGGGTTATTTTGGGTAATGTTATGCGTAAAATATTAATTCATGAAAATGATGCGAATCAACGTGTCGATAAATTTTTAAGTAAAGCACTGCCTAAATTACCAAAAAGCTTGATGTATAAATACATTCGTAATAAAAAAATTAAAGTGAATGGGAAACGTTGTGAACCAAAGCAAATGCTTAATGTGAATGATGAGTTTACCTGTTATATCGCAGAAGAGTTTTTTGCATTAGAAAAAGATGATTCTTTTTTTAAAGCACCTGCTAAATTAGATGTGTTATATGAAGATGAGCATTTGATTATTATGAATAAAGAGGTTGGTTTATTAGCACATAGTGATGATAAGATTAGCGATGATACCTTAATTAATCGTATGAAGCATTATTTGTATAAGAAGGGTGAATATAAATTTGCTCAAGAACAAAGTTTTACGCCTGCTTTATGTCATCGTATTGATCGTAATACACAAGGTATTGTCATAGGGGCAAAAACAGCACAGGCATTAAGAGATATGAATAAACGTATTCATGATGGTATGTTAAGTAAAAAATACTTGTGTATTGTAGAAGGTAGCTTTAGCCAAAAGGAAGGGATTATTGTTGCTTATCATAAGAAAGAACAGCAAGTAGTTTCGATTATAGATACAATGCAAGAGGGCTATAAAGAAGTGAAAACAGGGTATAAGGTATTAAAGACAAAGGGGTGTTTGTCATTACTAGAAGTTACTTTATATAGTGGTAAATCGCATCAAATACGAGCAGTCATGGCACATTTAAATCATTCTTTGTATGGTGATGTAAAATATGGGGGAAAAGCAAGAGAATATCCATATCAAGCATTATGTGCCTATCAAGTGCATTTTAATGCAGTAGAGGATTCATTAGTCGCAATGAATGGGAAAACATTTACCTTGAATGATATAGATTTTTTATCAATCATGCAAGATTAAACATAAAAAAGCAATTCACTTATAGAAATGATTCTATTAAGAATTGCTTTTTTTATTACTATTTCTTTTCAAACATCATTTTTGGAACATGACAAATTGGGCATTCATAAGTATCAGGTTCTGCATCAAAATCATCACCATCATATACATAGCCACAAACACTACATACCCATGTATCTTTAGTTGTGGAAGGAATGCTTTCTTCTTGATAAGTTGGTGCCTTTTTAGGTGCTTTTCCCTTAATCACATTATGGTAGTAAGTATATGTCATTGCCACTCCTTTTACATCTTTTTGAGCGTTGACTACTTTTGCGAGTATCACAAAATGTGTACTTGTTTCACTCATGGAAACGACTTCACAAATCATATGTCCTAATACGTTTTCTTTCACAATCGGTAAACCACCGAAATGATCATAAGCAAAGTTTTGCCACTTATCGTGATCCTTTCCTGAAACAAAACCTAATCGTGAAATTACTTCAGGATTTGTTTTTTCACTTAAGATAGAAACACTAAATTTTTGCGTTTCTTTAATTAAATCAAATGTGTAGTTATCCTTATTCATACTTAAAGCAATGATTGGTCCCTCTCCTGAAATCTGAAATACAGTGTTCACAATACAACCACAATCACGATCCTTGTCTTTTACTCCGATTGCATATAAACCATAAGTTAAATCATATAAAACTGTTTTGTCCATAATATTCTCCTTTTGATGATTATCATTAATTCTATTATATTATGTTTGCTTGAAATTGCAATATTTATGCAATATCACTAATTAATGTAAAGTAAGCTTGACATATAGGGGTAAGCGTTGTATGATGAAAATGTAAAGTATACTATACATTTTATAGAGGTGGATATGAAAACAAAGATTAGAGAACTACGAAAAAGACATAAAATTTCACAAGATGAGTTGGCTAGTGCGTTAAATGTTAGTAGACAAACAATTATATCCATTGAAAATGAACGCTATACAGCATCGCTTGTATTGGCATACAAGATTGCGAAATATTTTGATTTGACAATAGAAGATATTTTTGATTTTAGTGAGGTGAATATTGATGGAACAATATAAAAAAATGCAAAGATTTAGAATTTTATTAATAAGTGGTTTGTTTGTTGTGAGTGTTGTAGTAACAAGTGCATCGTGGCTGACGCAAACAAATGAATCATCACAATACTATATGCTAGGATTATGTGCTGTCTTGGGCATCATGACTTTTATGATTCTATTAGAGTATCTTCGTTTATGTAAAAACAAAGAAAAATTAAAAGCAAAAGCAATACAAGCACAAGATGAGCGTAATATTGCAATTCATGAGAAAGTGAAATCAGCAAGTTTTCTTGTTTTTGTTTGTCTGCTTGCCTTAATGACAACAATCTATGCATTTATTGATGTCGAAAAGATGAATTTATTATCGTCTATTTTATGTTTAGCTGTACTTGTAAAATTAACTCTGTATGTGTATTATAAAAGAAAATTGTAGGGAGGATGAATGAATGAAATTAGAAATTAAAGATTTAGTAAAAAGTTTTGATGGCAATGAGATATTACATGGTCTTTCTTTCTCAATAGAAAGTGGGAAAGCACTGGGGTTATTAGGAAGAAATGGAGCAGGGAAAACAACCACAATTCGTATTTTAATGGATGTTTTTAAAAGTGATCGTGGCACGATATTAATAGATGGAAAACCATTTATACCAGCTGATTATCATATTGGTTACATGCCTGAGGAAAGAGGAATGTATCCTAAGAAAAAAGTCATTGATCAATTGATCTATTT
>SAAR01000552.1 GCA_009916335.1 Erysipelotrichia bacterium
GGCAATAATTAGCCCAAAACCAATTAAAACATTTTTGATTGGATCAAAAAAATTAGCATCTGGTTTAAAAATCAAGAAGTAAACCGTTACGACAAACACGATCATACCAATCGCATAAAATACAGGTCTGTAAGTATTTAAAAAATTCATCACTTCCTGATTTTTTGTAATATCAAGAAAATCGAGTACGTCAGACATACTCTTTTGCATATTCGACAGGATATAATTAAGAAATTTAATCAATCCCCAAATCACTTGTCGGATGACGTCACTAAAAAAATTACTCAAATGTAAGTAATCAGAAAAATTCTGCAAAATATCTACAGTCGCTTTTTCTTTATCATCAATTGTATACATAGCCCTCCTCTCTATTTAAAAAACAAAAAACAGCTAGATAGTCTAACTGTTTATACCATTGTGTCATATTTCGGCCTACTTTCATTTAATTTTTAAGTGTTACATCTTTGTTTATCAAGTGATTAAGTTTCGCTTTAAAGTCCTTATCTTTAGCACTTGTACCCAAATTATGCTCTAAATAATCTTGAAGTTGTCGAACATATTGTAAATTGCTGATTTCAGTAAATTTCTCGTCCGCATTCCTTGGGAACTGACTTTGAATTAATTCAACTAACTCCTCCCTTTTAGAGCCAACAAATACATCTACAATTAAAGCACCAAAGCTATTTGGCACAACAGGCATATTTGAACGCTGTTGATTTGATAAAACAGCCTCTTTCAAAGATTGATTGAAAAGTTTTTCCTGTTTTTTAAGTTCTGATTTATCAAGCTCTTCTTGTTCTCGACGTATTTTTTCTTTACGTCGAAGTATCATGTTTTCTTCTAATTCCTCTTTGCTAAGTTGTTCTTCACGCATTCTTTTTTCAATCAGCATTAAGTTACTTTGATTAAGAGCGTAATCTTCATCAGAAGGTTTACCTAAAGCACATTTTACTGTTGCTTCAAATAAATCATGTGGAATTGAGAGATCCTCAATACTGATATCTCTGTCAATTTTATTGCCTTCAAAATCTTTATCCAAATTCTCACGATAATCAAGTTCGTCCATCGTCAAATGATTATTAAAGCGATCATCATTGAATAGATACTGATAAGCAAATGACATATTTGTTTCAGGTGTCAATTTCTCTTTCCCATTGACCATTTCTGATTTGTATTTGGCAAAGATTGGACGTGGTCTAACAGGATTATTTTCTAAATCCTGTCTGAACTTCCTCCGTCTGACCACCCACTCCCCTGGCAATAACAGACCTAACTCATCACTGAACAAGAGGTCACGTTGATCTTCCATTTCAGTATAGGACTTGTCTGTATCTAGTAAATCTCCACTACGATTTAAGCCAATAACTGTCGACTTACCAAGCGAGTCACTCCAAGCATTCAAGTCTTTATCATCATCACTCATGATGAAATATGAAAGACCTGCGCCACCTAGAACAACATCGGCCCTATCTTCTCCATAAGTCATTTTAGCTTGCTTTTCTAACTGGTAAATCATAGAGAAAACATGCCCACGTTCCAGACCAACATTGAGTGTTGTTTCTAAATCAGGAATAGGCGGAATATTGAATACTTCTTCAAGTAAAAAATGAATACGTCGATCGAACTTGCCCGAGGAGCTCCTAGCAGCTGCCTGAGCCTGCGCAGAAATCATTTGGGTATAAAAGGTCGTCATTAACTTTGCATAGGCCTTATCGCCCTCAGGAAAGACCACAAAGAGCATTGTAGGTTTAGCTAACTTACCATTCGCAATTTTGTCAGGATAAGCGAGTTTAACAAAATCAACATCCATACCACTTGTCATGTACCGAATATTCTCGTTAGCATACATATTGGTCATAGTTGTCGATAAAATCATATAAAATGACTCTCTCTGTTTTCTTGTCGCAATAGCTGCAGGGTTATAAAGCAGGCGAATTGGGTCGGTTGATGGAAAAGAGCGAATATACGCATCTAACACATTATTACCGTTATCATCGGCTACAGCATAACTAACAACCAAGTCCATAAATGCAGTTGGATTGAGCCACTTAGGTTGATGATACTTTTTAGCAAATCGAACAAGGATTAACGAGATCGCTGAAAAAGTAGCAATAGC
>SAAR01000553.1 GCA_009916335.1 Erysipelotrichia bacterium
ATTTGATAGGATTCATATAAATAACATTTTATTTATTAATTATAGTTTTAAACGGTGCAGCAGGTAAACCTATATTATTACATAAATTACCCAATTTAAAATTGCGAAAACAATAACGAACCTCAGTAGGATTCAACACATTTTCATTCCAAACTTTCACAATGGAGGAACCATTAATTATTTCTGCCGATGCTGGATATACAAGCCCATTATCATCTACCAACTCAAATCCAATTACAGGTTCATTCTCAGGAGTCAAGCCATCTTCACCAAAATCAAAATTGACCTCAACTTTTCCATTCTTTAGTTGGCACTCTTTATATATTGGACCCGAATACATAAAACCCTTTATTCCATAAGTTTTAGCTAAGGCCCAGTAAGCAAGCCTTTCTCCCACTTTAGTTTTATAAGGAGGATGAATAAAATTCTCACTACCTAAATCTGCAGTAACAACCATTCCAACATCAGGGATTTGACGCATTGCATCCAATTGACATTGACGAAATAAAGCCCAATCGTATTTATCAGATCCTTCTGATGCCCAAGGAGCAATTTGCACATAGTAAAAAGGCATCGCAGGTTGTTCCCAAAATGTTCGCCATTGATTTATCATAGCAGGAAAGAGCGATCTATACAAATCAGGGTTGGGAGTATTAGCCTCCCCTTGGTACCATAAAACTCCCTTAATGGGAAAACCTTTACATGGATTAACCATCGCATTCCATAACAAAGTCGGTGTACCAGCAGGCCATTCAAAAGCCGTTTGATTGGAATCCGGCAATTTTACTTCCACAAAAGGCTTCAACGCTTCTCTATCCATCCACGCTTCAATTTTAGAAGCACTCCATGAACAATTAATTAATCCAATCGGTACTTTTAATGTCTTTTGTAGTAAATCACCAAAAAAATAGGCAACTGCACTAAAGTTTGAAACATTTTCAGTTGATGTTTCATTCCATTGTCCACTAATTGAATCGCTCATGGGAGTTGTACTCCAGCTATTTTTTACCGTAAAAAGGCGCATGGGACGTTTTTCCTCGGCGGATATTATATATTCAAGTGAACGACACACAGGCTGTCCTCTGAAGCCTTTTACAGGCATTTCCATATTCGATTGCCCAGAACAAAACCAAACTTCTCCTATCAATATATTTTTAAGTGTCAACTTGTCACCATCATAAAAGGATATTGTATAAGGGCCACCATAACTTGGAGTCTTAAGCATCACAGAAAAATGGCCATCAGCTGAACATCCTGTCTTTATTTTCTTACCATCCCAAGAAGCATCAATCCATATTTTTTTGGCAATATTAGAATATCCAGCAATAATGACAGTAGAGTTCTGTTGAAGTACCATATTGTCTTGCCAAATGGAAGCTAATGAAATTTTTGCCGGCAAAGAAAACGTATAAAGACAAAAAAATACCAATAAAAATAATTTCCTTCCCATATTGTATTATTTAGTTTCAATAAACTGACTATAAATATTTCCAAACCGATCTGTAACTCTCACTTCAATATTATTAATTCCTTTTGTGGGGGTAATATGAAACAAATGCCCCGTTTTTGCAGGAACAATCCAATCATATAAAACTTTCTTCTTATCTAAGCATACTCGTTTTGCTTCAGGATCATAACCAATGTAACGCTTCATTTCTCCTTTTAACTCTCCATTTTCATACCATTCAACTTTCCACATCTCATCCCAGTTCCAAACATTGACTATTATATCCGAAGGATATTCATCTGCACTTCCAACAGGATAAATCTTAAATTGATAATCATCTAGATGACCTACACACTTATAACACCACTTTAGTGAATCACCAATAACCCGGTACACTCCATAGCCGCTCGGAGTACCATCAACACAAATATCAGATTTCCACCAAGTACCACACACAGCCGCGGTATTATGTTCCATCAAACTATCATTGAAACATACATTCAAATTAAAATGAGTATGTCCTGTGATAATATGCGCATTATAATCCTTTAAAACCTGATACAAACTTGAAGCATTGCTCGTTTCATCTTGCAAAAGAGAATTATACCTCAATATTTTAGTAGAGCTAGAAGGTATATGCATTATTATAAAAACCAGAGAGCCTTTAGA
>SAAR01000554.1 GCA_009916335.1 Erysipelotrichia bacterium
GCGTAGTTTTGGGAGTAATGTTGAATTACTTTTTATCATTCTAAGGGAGTTTGTGTGATTTTATGTTTTTTATCTTTTTTACAGTCTTTGTTCTATCAGTATGTAACAATTCTTTTTGAAAAGCGATTTGGGTTATTTGTAGATTCAGAGACAAAAGCTCATGCTGTTCACAAAAACCCAACTCCAAGAGTGGGTGGTATAGGTATTTTTTTAGCTTTTAGTATTTCTATCGCTTATGGAGTTCCAGAATTTTTATGGCTTGTTTATAGTAGTGCTATTGTCTTTGGATTTGGTCTGTACGAAGATTGGCATGGTGATACTTCTAAGATCTATCGCTTATCTGCTATGGGTTTAGCAACGGTAGTAGCCATCTACTTTGGTGGTTATGTAGCAGATAATAGTGAGTTTTTTATACTTCCTTATGCTATTGCCATAGTATTTACCATTTTTACAGTTATAGGGATGAGTAGTGCTATGAATTTCATAGATGGACTCAATGGCTTAGCAAGTGGAGTATCTTTGGTCTCGCTTGCAGCTTTTGGAACATTAGCATACATCTACGACGATCTTATGATGGTATATGTGTGTTTATCTCTCTTTGGAGCTGTACTTGGCTTTTATGTGTGGAATTTTCCATATGGGAAGATTTTTCTAGGCGATGGTGGGGCTTATTTTTTAGGATTTATCTTAGCAATGCTCTCTATCATTCTCTCTGGCCGACATCCTGAGATAACACTTTGGTATACACTGGCCGCACTTTCATACCCTGTCATTGAAACATTAGTCACAATCAAACGAAGAATCAATCGCAAGAAAAAAAATGGCACACCCTTTTTTGAAGCGGAACGTGTTCATCTCCATACATTAAAATTTAAACGTCAACTGAGAAATAATGCTAAAGCTTCATGGCGCTTAGTCACATTTCACGGTGTTGTTAATATCTTAGCTTTGCTCATTCATCATAATATTCCAGCACTTATCTTGCTCATATGTTTGACATTTGCAATATATATGAACAAATATACAAGAATTTTGAAATTTAAAAACTAACTCGACTTTTGCACATCAAATATAAAACTTGAAATGAAAATTGTATGGATGACCACTATGACAGTTATGAAGAAGAAGGGATTATAAATTAAAATGTAGACTAGTTTAGCTAGTCGCCCCTGAAAAACTTTAAAGCCTCGTATTTTAGGCACTTTGAAAGCCATTTTTACCTATAATTTCAACCATAAACATAGGGTTTAACCCTCATTTTCTGGTCGAAATAGGTTGAGAAATGGTTCAAAAAAGTGCTTCAAAGACACAAGCAAATTTATTTTACGGCTCACTGATCAATATGCTAGATTTAAATGATCCCTTGGTTGCATTAACCGATGCGATAGAGTGGAGAAAGATTGTTGGAGCGTTAGAGAAATATTACGATCAAACCAACGGTAGACCCGGTAAATCGATACGGTTGATGGCAGGGCTTTTAATTCTTAAACAACTGGAAAATCTTTCCGATGAGAATGTTGTGTTACAGTAGAAACGTAATCCCTACTACCAATACTTTTGTGGGATGGATGATTATTGTTCACAGCTCCCATGTGATGCGACAGAACTTGTAAAGTTTCGTAAACGTATTGGACAAGAAGGGATTGATGTAATCTTTAGCGCAAGCGTTGCGCTTCATGGTGAATCTGCTGAGGAAGAGCGAGTCATTATTGATACAACAGCCCAGGAGAAAAACATTACCTATCCAACCGATGGGAAGCTTGCCATCAAGATTATTAATCGTTTGCATAAAATAGCAAAGTGTGAAGGCATTGCACTTCGCCGCACCTATGTTAAAGAGATCAAAGGACATCGAATAACCCTTCGCTTTTTTCGACACCCCAAAAAGAAAAAGAAGGCAGCATCAGCGATGAGGCGATTACGCACTATTGCAAAAATACTTATTCGAGATATAGATCGTCATCTCGATGATAAAGGGCATAAGCGATACTCTGAAGCGTTTTATCTGTTTATTGTTTAAATCGGAGTATTCGGACAGCCGGATCGGTTGACATCCGGACAGTGAATTAGTCGAAGGTATTGTGTTAGTATTGTAGCACAGGTGTCCGAATG
>SAAR01000094.1 GCA_009916335.1 Erysipelotrichia bacterium
TGAAAATTTATTACGTAACTTTGTCTTTGCTTTATTAAGAAGACTCTTTACAGAGCTTTCTGTTATTTGTAGCGCAGACGCGATTTCTAAGTAAGACTTATTTTCAAAAAGTTTTAATCTTAGTATTTCACGGTCTTTATATCTCATACGAGACATAAGATCGTTAATGATTTCTACTTCTTGCTTGGCTATTGTCTGATTTTCAGGAGTATTTGAATCTGGTAAATCAAAACAATTTTCATCGTCATCTAAATAGTAGTTTAGAGACTCATCCTTGTACTTACGTAAGTAATCGATAGAAGTATTAACAGCTATTGTTTTAAGCCACATATCAAAGGATATGGGGTCTACATAGCTATCAATCTTTAAGAAAGCTTTCGTGAATACTACAGATAATAAATCATCTGCAATATCTGTATTACGAACTATATTCATGATAGTAAACCAAATTGATCTATTATATCTTTCATATAGTTTTGTAAAAGCGAGTTGCTTTCCTTCCTTGGCCTGCTGAACTAAAGTATTTACATCATTCATAGGCACTCATTTATTTGTAATTAGAATGGAATTTTATTTTTGTCAACCTCAATGAAAGGTAACTCAATAACATACTCCAAATACCAATTGTTCACGAGCTTGTATATAGCATAAAAAGCATCGGTAATGCTATCAAAGATAGCGTCTTTTTCACGTCTTGATAACGCGGGGATTTTCTCTAACATTGTGACAGCTATTCTTAGGTTTACTAGTAACTCTTCTTTTGATCTTGTAATCATATTATAATAAAAGACACGTTTCTGCAGAAAACGAGCAATTTCTTCTAATTGATTACAAACATCAAGTGTTTGTATGTTACATTGTATAAAGTACTTGTATAAAGCACTTTTACCTAAAAAACAAATAGCAGTACATGCTTTACCGTTTGTAAATATATCACGGTCTCTTATGTCATATCTTGTATCTTGAGTTTTTTCTTCAAGATAAACAATTAATCCTTTTTTAACAGATTGTTTAATATAGATCGGGCTTCTGAAACTGTGCATCTTTTGTCGGTCATAATTTGTGAGACAGTAAGAGGAATACTGCCTGTTAGCTGGTATTTGGCCAGCCAAACCTGCTCCTCTTTTTTCTTTATTTGTTTAGAATTAGTTTTATCATCTAATTCCAAAACTTGTACCACAGCATGAATGTCGTTTAATGTAACTTCCTTGTAATAGTATTTACTATTTAGGATGTCTTTCATTTTCTGACTATTCACGGTCAATTTCTTGACACTTCCATTAAGGAATTCATCAAGATCTAAAATGGAACTGAATTCAACAAATGGTTCAGTACCCGATAAAACAGCTAATACATTGTATATGCCATTAAAAATTAGATATAATACACCTGTTTTCATTACTTTTCCTTTTGTTTCTTAATGTAAGTTTCCCTAAATCGTTTTGCTTCTAAAATGGTCAAACCAAATTTATCAGCAATGCCTTTAATCTGTAAATTTTCAGATTCGTCGCTAGAAAGTATGTTAACGAAAGCCTTTTTTTCGTTAGCATTTTCGAAAATGATCCAATCAATTATTTTCATAAACTTCTTTTGTCTTTGCTTTAAAGTACTTTAATAAATGTGAACTTACAATAACATTATAAGCTTCTTCGTCTGTGGACTGTAAGCCTATGTTATAAAAGTTAGTCCTAGCAATAGGATATTTATTCACGTAATTTACGCGAACATCTTTTGTTAATCCCAAAAGATTGGTTACGTTTTCGGAACCTTTTATACGTGTATATTCTTTAAAAAATATACCGCATTCATGACATATATCCGTAAAGTTTACACGAGCATCATATACTCGTATTTTCTTTCGGTTATGCCCATAATAAGTTTTGTACCACTTTTTTGTAAGAATTTTTAATTCTCTTGTAGTTTGATCCACAAGTAACACATTATCCGATGGTGTCTTGATATTTTCTTGTGCCCATCGCACGAGAGAATCTGCAATATCTGTTGATATCGCAAGTAGGCCAATAAGCTCAATAAGAGCTTTCACATTTTTAAATTTAACAACGAATAAGTTTAACATAAAATTGATTTTTATTTGTTAATACTACTTTACTTGTTACAATAGTGGGACTTGAACCCACGACCTCAATCCTAATAGGGTTGCGCTCTTCCAACTGAGCTATATTGCACCCTTCCACTTTAGTAGGTTGCTCAACTTAGATTATTACACCGTAATACGGGTATAATCTGTAACATAAATATTGCCATTTCTGACTTACTGTGCCTATTCAATAACGGTAATTTGCATGTCAAAATCACGCACCCCCATTTACCAGTCTTGAGATGAATACTGGTAAATTCATTGCTACCTTTCTTCGAGGCTTCTCTATCGGAATTATCGTGCACATTCAAAACGCCGATTCGTGGTGGAGGTGGAGGGAGTCAAACCCTCGTCCATACAAGCCTTTATTGACCTAACAGCACAATTTCTTATTTACCTTTAACAGGCACGTTGTTACGATTCCAAAAAAGACTTTTATTCTTTTTGGCTCGTTTTTCCGCTGCAGTAACTTTTTTTCTCTTCTTGAGAATAAGAACACCACCTTCTAATACTGCACACATAGTTTTATCCTTTGGTGTAGCACGACGTATTTTTGTAATAGTTCCTTCCATAATTACGCGGCGGGTTGTTCTTGTACTTCTTCTTTAATTTCTTCTTTTGGAGTTTCTTCCACTACAGGTTTTGCAGCAAGTTCAGCTTCACGTTGTTCTAGCTTCAATTGCCACTTTGCAAGAAGTTGCTCTTTTTTGTGAATACGAATCGTATTTCTCGATATCGTGTCTTTCGTCTCTTTAGACGGGTCAAGGTGTTTTTTACCTAGTTCAATACGCTTTTCGATTTTACGAATTTTTCTTTGACATAGTGAAACATAATAATCCTTTGTCATAACGTTTTAATTTTTTGATTTGTTAATAAAAATAATTGCAGTATACGGATATTGTTATTTCTTATTACCCGCATCCCCTTTCCTTCCTATAAACTAGCAGACAACTGCTAGGTTCCTCCCATCGAGGCAAGCAGAGCTATTAGGGTACTGGATTATACCACAATCATATGAGGCTGACCACCAACTCTATAGTTAACTGGCGAGAAAACTAATAGAGTATAAAATAACTTAACGACTTCCCCGATTTGCACGTTTGTCGTACGGGGTCATCTTGAGCTTTTTAGGGCCCATTTCTTTCTTTTTTTCAAGTTTAAATTCTCTTGAGTCTTTACGTGTTTTTCCCATAACAAAGATTTATGATAGTAAAACAAAACACAATTCTTTTAGCTTAGGAACATTATACTGATACAGTATATTTTCATCAAATGCGCCTGCTTCTGCAATACGCACTAACATCGCTGTGTTTATGAAAGACTTTTTACCGGAACGGATTTTATCACGTTCTTTTACAATAATTCTACCAAATTCATCCCAAGTGATTGGATTAATTTCGGTAATTTCACGTTCTTTTGCGATTTCTTTTCTTACGTTTTGACATAATGTAGAAATCATTGCTTCAAAAGAATCACGTTCGTCAACAAAACAAGCCACATACCCTTGATTAGTATTTAATGGTTTTTTTCTTCGATTTCTTAATTCTTCTTTAGCTCTTTTTACAGCTTCATTTAAATCTTCTTCTGTCGCTGTAACAGGTAAAACAATAATGATAGAATCCATTTTGATGTTTGATTTTAAGTTATTTTTAAATGAGGACGGCTATTTAACGCATAGCTGCGTGGTTTTGGTTAATCTCGATCATTACTAATCACATTACTTGAGAAAATGAAACTTAACCAGATGAACATTGCAATCCATAGTTTAAAGTCGATGCAGGTGAGGATGCAAACCCTCTCCTTACTAGACTACCTGATTTTAACGTCTGCACTAATACTACCTTAACAATCAATCGCATAACTTAGCTTAATTGTTCAGCGGATAGATATAAGCCCCACAGGTTTGTCATGGTTTCTCACCATAATTCGTTTATTTCTAATGTTGAGTGTGTCTACTTTCACAAGCAAACACACTCTCAGATCCAAAATTAATATATAGATAGAAAAATAGCCTAATAGGCTTTATCTTATTTTTCGGACTGTTTCGGATGATTCTCTGCCGGTACCACGGGCGTTTCTATAGGCGCGGGGTCTTTGAGTTTTACTCCGATAGTTACACTTTGCACATTGGCAGAATCGGGTCCTTTTATAGGTACACTTCCAATTTCTTCTGCGACGTGCTTTGATATATAAAATTCCTTGTTCCCTAAATATTCGGTTACTACTTGGACTTTTGTCGCGTTCGTCCCTATCTTCTGCACGATTGAAAAGTAGATTTCTGCCGGCAACTCGTAATAAGTACGGGTTACCGTGTAGTCGTTTTTTTCAATTGAAAATGCAGCAGTAGCTTCTTCAGGGGTTAATACTACGGTCTCTGTTTGAGCCGGTACATCTTTTTTCGCGTAAGTATACGCTAAATAACTTGCAGTACCAACCAATAAGGCCACACCGAGCACTGCAATAATAATTGAAAATGGTTTCATTTTGATAATGATTATTTGTTTTTAATTGAAATAAATTCTACAATACGATTAGTATTGCGAATCCGAAATGACATGATTCTATCTTCTGATATTGCAGTAAACTTACGTTCACTTTTATCATAAGTTAGACTAAGGATCACTACATCTGTAAAACCTGATGTGTTGTGTAGGTACGATTTTAGAAGCACAGCTGCTTCTACGAATGCTTGATTTGAATAAGCCATCTTTGTTGTTATTTGAGTTAAACATAAAGACAATGTATGCGACAGCGTGAACTCATACTCTAGATCTTTTAATATTGTTGGGGATAACTAAATTGATTTTAGAAATCTCTCAATAATCTATTGTACTATACACACTGCCGCATTAAAGTTGAAATTAACAGAAAGATCGTTATAAAGATCTTTAAATTATATCTCTCTGTTGGTCTGTCGCTGAAGCTTGACCTACTTATTCTGCAATGGATTCGAACCCATTTTAGAACGCATTTAAGATAATTTTTAGCTGTGATTTCTTGCAAGCGATTCCAATTCAGTGCTAGAATGTTTACTTAACATTAACTTTTACCGACAAAATCAATCACTCAAAAAAGTAAAATACATACCTTGATAGTACATACTACCCCTTATCAATGCTAAAGAGAGTTGTGACTCCCTAAAAATTACCCAGCAAACGTATATTCTACGCTTTAATTTCAACTTTAGAATTGTTAAAAGCATTGATTATACTTCTAATAATTTTTTCATTTATTGGAATACCTTTTAGTATAGCTTTATTGATTTGAATTGCTATTAGCATTTCAGCAACAGTTCGACTATAGTTAAATGTAGGAGTAAGCATCCTATATTCAACTGTATGATGTTCATCACAAGTTTTTACGTTTGTTAAAAACAGTAATAACGATGAAACGAAATCAAAATTAGTCATTCCAAAAAACGAAAGTACCTCTTTCCAAATCAATGGAATATCTATTCCGTTAATAAAATTTTTTAATTCAGAGTTACAAAGAAATCCATTACCCCAATAGTCGTTTAAAGTTTTGTGGAGTTTTATTAATGGTATGTTCTTTTCATTTTCTTCGTAACTATCACTAAGGTAACTAAAAATGTTATTAATCATCATATTATGATAACCCAAACACTCTTTATTTACATTCTTTATTATGCGAGTATAACTATTGTTATATCGATGATCTAAATGAACATGAATGGAGCTTTCATTTGTTAAATTTGTACTTTTACGCATTTCTTCAACAATCTGATAAAACCCAGTTAATCCTTTTATTCCATCCAGTCTAATGCGATTTTCATTTAGTCTTGAATGACAATCACCATCCCAACCCACATCGTATGACAAGATTCCTTTTTTTAACAAATGTTTGTACTTTTGCTTTTTGTATAACATTTGCTTTGTTTTTCGATATACACCTCCATATAAAGGACGTTTACTTTCTATGATATGTCTTTTCTGATAATATTCAATTTCTACTCCAAATGTCATTCGTTTTTTGTTACTAATAACTTTTGTTGTTTCTTCAAATAATAAGATCTTCAGTAAAGCATATGATAAATATAGACAGAATATATCCCGCATTGTATGTGTTGATGGGATTATTAGCTCAAAATGTTTAATATATCCACAATGCTGCCTAGATAACTGTCTTAATATCATTGACATATTGTTTCCGCAATAAATATCAGGCTGCCATAAAGGATTCATATAAATAACTCTAAAATCTATATCTCTAGATCCAGTATATGTGATACGGTTTAACAGACTGGTATCTAATTTACGGTATAATCTTTCATATACCCACTGGTGTTGTTTGTCGTTACAATTTGTGTTTAATATTAGTTTATTTTCAACACCCGGTTTTATAGAGAATTCACTAAGAAAGTCCAAATATGTATAATTTGTATTTTTTTCTACAAATAATCGAAGATCATTTATAGATTCAAAACTTAAATCTTCTTTTGAGAAACTTTCATCATTCATTCTAGGTTCATAAACAATCTTTTTCTCACATTCAACCATTTCTTCAGGAAATAGTTTTTTAACAAATGTGTGTATGTAAGGCATGTACTTTCTATTATTTCTCTTAAAAGTATTAAACTCTGTTGGAGAAGTAAGTAATGCTTCAATCAATTCTTCTTGAAAATTCATAATATTAACTGTTTTATAGGGTCTCAATATTACATGAGACCCTATTTACAATAAAATTACTTTTAACCGCGACGAGGTTCACCGTAGTGTCCTGTGTTGATTTTCTTTTCCTTTACAGCTTCTACCTTTTCAGGCTCCGGAACTTCTTTTTTGCCAAGAACGCCGTTGACATACTTCGCTACTGCTGGAATTTGGTAAGCCTTCGTTGTACGAATTGCTTTACAAATTTCATTTTCACTTGCATTGGCTGCGATTAGGCTTGAAGCTTTGCTTGTCTTGCTGAGATTTGCTCCATTTTCTTTCAGAATACTTTTGATTGACATAATTTAATTGATTTAATTTATGAATAATAGGAAAATTTGCTTCTATCACAATTATAGTTGTAAAAACTATTCCACGCCTTTAGACGTGCGATGGGTGTTTAAAGCATTTGTTGTATGCAACTTCACATACTTGTAGTGTTTTAGGTACTACCAACCTCTTTTGTTTAATCTTGCAATTATACAATCATGAGGTATAATCTTGTAAGATATATCAAATTCAGGCACATCGGGATCTGTAATCGTATATGTACGAATTAATTTTCCATTTGCATCTAAATTTCTATGCACTGTTACAATCTTTGCCGTTAAATAACGACCTGTTTTAGGATCTTTGTAAGATATAGTATCCCATTCTTTGTAATCTATCACAATATGTTCACTGATATCTAATTCAAGTAAAGTTAATTTACCTACTATACCGCAACAAAGTGTAAACACAAATATATTGAATATAAGGAATACCCCATTTGTTATTGGTTCATCTACTTTGGCAGTAGATAAATAAATAATTAGACAAAGCATAAAAGCACATAACATGATGAGACTGTAACGAATAATCCACCCGTAAATAATAGGAAATTTATACATTTTCTTTAATAACATTGATTGTTAGACATAATGATTCCGCTTTTTGCCTAACTTCAATTTCTCTTGAAGCTAGAACACTTAAGTTGATTTCCTTTTTAGGATCTAAATGATTTACCAATTCCTTTGCGGTTCTGACCGCATCAGTTCGTAATGTACCAGGATAGCAAAATTTAACAAAGTCTGCAATTTGCATAACTCTGTTTATGTTTTCACTTTTCCTTATTACAATTACAAGCTTCGTTGGTGTAAATTGTAACGGTTCCTTTTGATTCATATCCTCTAATGGTTGCGTGAATAGCACCAAGACTACCCACAATTACTTGTTGATTACTCACGGCAGCGTATAGCTGCACTTTTCTTTTATTCTTTGGCATTTCAGCCAAAGTGAATCCTGCTTGTATAATTCTACTTTTGCAGTAATCCGTAGCGTTAGTAGGCATACTAGTTTAATATTATTTCTACTCTTACCGTTTGACTAGGTCCTTTGTAATTTGTATTTAACAATTTTACGAAAGCCCCGTATATAATATACCGTACACACAAATCATCCCATTTCATAACGCTAATCATTTGGATTTAAAACATACCTGACAGAAGCATTACTAAACTCTATTATAAATAATAAAGTTCCATTAGTTAATTCATAGAAATACAAAACTACAATTTTACCCTCATTGTCCTTGGCAATTGCCCTTAATCGGGTATATTCATTTGTTTCAATTTTATTGAACTTAGAATATGTGTATCTTTGTGGTTCTTTTGAATTGATTTCAATGAAACCTTTGTCAGTATCCCAATAGAGCATTAAATCTACTGGTGATGGTTTGGAATATCCTTGACCATGATAAGCAAAGGATACACTTATGGGATTAAACACATAAACGCCATCCATTTGTGCATTAACACTAAATGATAGCATAAACAGAATAATTAAAGTAATTAACTTTTTCATGACTTTGTTTGATTTACTGCAATAATTATGCAGATTAATGCACTTACTAAAGAAAAAAGAAATGCTACAGAATATGCAAAACTATCTTTACAATTCATTAAGCAATAAAATGCTACAAATGCAAGGAGTATGCCTAATAGACCAATACCTTGTCGAGTTCTTTGTTTCATACTTATTCATAATGATAGAATACGTGTATAAAAGCCATAATAGCACAAAACAATATACTACAACCAAGGACAATCATATATTGTAATTGATTGGGATGTAGTGCAATGTTTTCAGGAATTATTATAAGACCTTCACTCATCAATGATTCTCTAAGTTTCATTAATAAATTAGTTTCTTCTAATACGGTACCTTTCTTTACATCCATTACCCATACTTCTTTTTGACAAGCTTTTAAATTAGCATACCATGAAGTAAGGTCTGTTGACGGTCCTTTAATGAAGAATGCTGTATTCCCGGATGTAAGTTGATTCTGTTCAATGTATTGAATAGCTTTATCTAAATTAGTTTTTGCTAACTCAATAGAGTTTGCATTAGCTGCTAAAGATAAATACTCTTTACATTGATAATCAAATACAATAGATCGATAAGTACCATATCCAAGACATGATACGAATAGCATGATAGAAAGACTAATTAAAATTGTTCTCATATTAAAACTTGTTTAAATAGTCCTCTAATTTTAACACAGAATCACTTAATAGAGCTCTATCCCTAATTGCCCGCGAGTAATCATACTTACGAATAGTTAGTATAATTGCTGTTGCAACACTATTACGTATAGGGGTTCCATTAACATATGTGTTAATTTTTCTCAGTCTTTTATAACAATTTATGAGGCTTTTTACCTCTTTTATTGTTTTGGGTACTCTGATTGCCCACTTTGCATTTGTAAGTTCTTCTCTTGTCATTTGATATGTAATTTAAGTAAATAATTATTTACAATCAATTTGTGATATATCAGGAATATCAGATTTCATTGGTAAAGGTGCTTCTTCATTATACCAATTTAATTCTAATAAATCCCAAACATTTTCAACACAAAAATCTAAATCATTAGGATCTACAAATTGTGATAAAACTGCTTGTAATCTTTCTTTTTTAGTTAAACCTTTAAGAGTTATATCTGCATTGTCTAATATCATTCCCATAAATTTATGTGTTATTAGGTTAATACTTAAAAATTTGGGGGATTCGAACCCCCGATAGCATGTAGTGTAATAAAAACTGTTGATCCCTCTCTAATTTTTCTACATACTACCTCCAGTTGTGATGTTTATTACCAAAGATCATGATCCGGATCATAATCTCCCGCACAATGTGATAAATATAAAACCCACTACATATGCGCACATATAGTAGGTGTGTAACTCAACCCGCGGAGTTAGGGACACTTATATTATACCACTACTTATACTATATTACTATAGATAAGGCATTTCAATTAGAAATGCTGCCACCATTTTGTATTCTTTTTATCCTTAAACCCCTCACAAGGCGGAAGATATACAAAACTTCGTATTTCTCTACCTACAATATATTATTATATACTATAAATCATGGGTCTAATTGTTTACCAATATAGACAGAATGATAAGATAATATACAAAGGTATATAGATATGAAATTCTATAAAAATGTTTTCCAGGGCTGAGTTTGATACCCAGCCCTTATTTATTTGCCTAACCTAAAGTTTTTTCTAAACCAAAATCTTTCAAAATATCATTTGACATTATGAAAGTATTGTTAAGAAGATTTTTAGAACCTTTAATGGATCTAGCAATATTGAGCAATGCTTGTTCGAGGGATGCTATTTTTAGTTCCTTCTCGCGTAATTGCTCAGACAGTTCACGATTTTCTTTTTCCAAGCCTTTAATATAATCAGATAATGCCATTAAAGCTGCAGGATAAGAATCATTTGATTCTTTCGTATCTGTGTTAATATCTGATATTATAGCAGACCGCTCATGTACATAAACATATTCAATGTCATGTTCATCTGCCATCTTTTCAAAGATTTCTTTACTGAAGTTAAAACCTTTAATAAGATATGTGGCATTCGGATCTTTCAATTTTTCAAACAGATCATTTATCATAACCCTTGCTGTATTAAAGTCAACCAAAAATGAAGCCTTAATGATTTGTGCAAGTTTAAATCGATTAATGCGTGTGTCTGTAAGTTTTCCTGTGTTAACAATGTTAACTCCGATACAGTTTGATTCTTCTTTACTCATGATTTAAATGTTATTATACTCATTTTTATAAGCAATTAATACTGCAATTACCCAGTCTAGAAATAATAATCTTGGTTTTACGCAACGTGAACAAAACGGATCATTGCAATAGTTTGTAATCCACCAATAGGTTGTATCCTTAAATGGATCATTCCAT
>SAAR01000095.1 GCA_009916335.1 Erysipelotrichia bacterium
TCGGACTTATGTAGCAAAGTAACCCACTAAAAAATCCCTATTTTCCGCCCTTTGGCGATATAATTTTATATCTTTTGCCAAAGGATTCGCCATGACAAGCCCAATGAAACCAGCAACCAAAAAACACCCTTTGTACAACACTACAGGATTGCAACGTAACAATAAATCCCATGTGCTCTATGCCCTTGCCAATAAAAAGATGGAGTTAAAACGCTTAGAAGAGGAATGCCAGTCCAAGCTTTTAAAATTATCCAATGACATCGCCGCTTTAGAGGCCACTATATGCCTGTTTGATGATGAGCATCAAGACGCCAATGAAAAAATCAATCAACACATCGCCCAAACAAGCTACAGAGGTAACAGTAGATACTTTTCCAAGGGAGAGTGCAGAAATCTTGTTTTAAATGCCTTAAGAGGCAATAGCGAGCCATTGCGCACCGAGGAAGTATCCTTGCGTGTTCAAGAGACTAAGCGCATTCCTGTACATGACACTACCATTAATAAAAAGATTCAAAAATCTGTTGTGGATGTCCTGAGAAAACTAGAGCGTGATGGCTTAGTGTGCTTTGTGGGTAAAGAGGGCATTGAAATACTTTGGGGGATTGCCAATTAAGCGACTAGCCGTTCTGCTGTGCGCTTATTCCCTTGCCAGTATCCCGTCCACTCATTATGAGTTGGAGTGTTTATAGCTTTTGTGGCAACATCTAACATCATATGTTTATTGCTCATTCTACGATTATCTTCTCTATATCCCACCTCTGTAGCATAATTTGAAAGATAGAGATTTGATAGCCTATGGTATTGTCCATATTGAGCACGTCTAAAACGACTAAAATAACTCTCTGCTTGATTGGAGCATGCACCATTGTCAGATTTATAAGCTTTGCTATGATCTCCCGCTTTTATCTCAAACCATGCGTTTAAATCATCATAGCCATTTGCCCCATCAGTGTGGATAATGCTCTCTCTTGCAATGTGAGACGTGGCAATTTTATTAATAACGTGAGTGTTTTCACTTTTAACAATAAAAGTTTTTGTAGCAATTGCACCAATACACTCATCATCAGCTCTTTGGCGAGCTACAAGAACGCATCTTTTATTTGGGTTTTGATTTTGAGCAAGTCTTAAATCTAATCTATCCTCTTTTTTATTTCTAGGGCGGGTTTTACCAACATAGCAACCATCCATTTCAACAACACCACTCAACATGTTTTCCTCTTGCTCTAGTGCATCCACAATAGCTGCACGAAGTTTATGCAAAAGCACAAAGCTAGTTTTATATTGCACGCCTAGTGCTCTACTCATTTGAGAAGCAGATATGCCCTTGACCGCATTTACAAAGACAATAATTGCCATGAGATAAACCCTAAGCTCTAATTTGTGAGAGGCAAAGATTGTTCCCGTGGTTACAGTGTATTGACTGCGACACGCTTTGCACTTATATCTTCTTATGGGGCGACCTGATTTTGAGGTGGTGTTAATAATGTAACTATCAACACATCCACAGGTGGGACAAACAGGTTTGCCGTCGGTATCACTCCATCTTAATTTCTCAAAAGTCTCTCTTGCCTCATCTTCGCTCATGCGAGCCACTTCTAATTCAGATATTGTTCTCGATTTTGCAGTTAATAAGAAATGTTGTGCCATTTTAAGTTCCTATTCTTTATTTATGAGTATATTATATCATATATGATTAAATAAATCAAGCTAATATCAAATAAATTAATTGAATATAGTTAAAATAATTGATTTTAAATGAAATAAATGATATACTACAAAATAATAAATTCATTAAGGGTAAATATGGATTGGAAAAACAAAGCGAAATCTATAATAAAATCAGAACTTGCAAAACAAGATATTGATTATATAGAATTGTCTAAAAGACTCAAAGAGATAGGAGTTGAGGACACTCAAATAAACTTAGCTAATAAGATAAATAGAGGTACTTTTAGTTTTATCTTTGTGCTGCAAGTATTTGAAGTTATTGGATTAAAAAATTTAAGGTTAAAGGATTAATTTGGCTATGGAAAATAGAAAAAAAGCCCTTAAAGAACTCATAAAAAACTATAAAGATGTTCGCTCTAAAACAGATGACAAAGATATTTCAGAACAAACAATTAGATCTTGGATTCAAAATTTCTTAGAAATATTTGGATGGGATGCTAAAGATACATCATCCATTATTCAAGAGAAACAATTATCTAAAAAAGAGAAAGAGAAACTTGGTGCTATAAATTCAACTGCCAATAGACCTGATTATAAACTTCTAACTAATGGTAGAGTAAAAACATTTTTAGATACTAAAAACATCGATGTAAATATAGAAAAGTGTAAAGATTCAGCATTTCAAATCAAGTCATATGGCTGGTCTATCTCTGCTCCCTGTGCTTTTATAACAAACTTTGATGAGTTCGCAATTTATGATACAAACTACAAACCTGATAAAGAGCAAGAAGTAAACTTTGGGAGAATCTATCTAACAATAGATGAATATATAGATAAATTTGAAATCTTAGATAAACATTTAAATAAAGACAATATGGCAGCAGGGCTATTGGAAAAATTATATTCAGAAGACTTGGATATAGAAAAGATGATCCCGAAAATCTCTACAGATATTGCATTTGCAGAAAATCTCTCAAAGTTCAGATTAAACCTGGGAGTAGCAATAATTAACAACAATCAGAAGTTAATAAACAATAATATTGAACTATTATCTTATTTGGTTCAAATGATAATTAATAGAATCATTTTTATTAGAGTTTGTGAAGCGAGAAATGTTGAAAAAGATGGTTTATTACTTGAATTTAAGGAAAAAGGCTTTTGGGACAGCTTTAAACACTCTTCTTATTATGATTTTTTTGAGCATTATGATGGCCCGCTTTTTGCGAGAGATGATATCAGGCTGAATAAATTAATGATACCAAATGATGTTTTTGATGAGCTACTACAATTATTTTATTACCCATCTCCATATAAATTTGATGTTATTCCAACTACACTATTTAGCAATATTTATGAAATATTCTTAGCAAAAAGATTGGAGCTTCAAGGAAGTAGTCTAATAGAAGTCATTAAACCAGAATATTCTAAGACTAATGGTGTTGTTAGCACACCACAATATTTAGTTCAAGACCTAATAAAAAGAACAATTGTAAAATCAGATATTTTAAAACATAATTTAGACGAAATACTAGATTTAAAGATTTTAGATTTTGCTTGTGGGTCAGGAGCATTTATAGTTGAATTATTTGATTATATGCAATCAATTCTAATAGAAAAATATTTACAAGATCGCGATGAAAAACATAAAGATTATTTTCATCAAAAAGAAGAACAAATTGTTATGACAGTTACAGGAAAGCGAAAGTTAATATCAAGCTGTATTCATGGTATTGATATTGATGCCGAAGCTGTAGAGGTAGCGAGAATGTCTTTAGCTTTAAAGATAATCGACGATCTACTAGATTGTGAAGATTACTCCCATTTAGGAGTTTTTGGCTATCAAATACTAAATAAAATTGGTGAAAATATAGAGTATGGTAATACCTTAGTTTCTGATGATATATTAACATTATGCCCAGATATTAAAGAGCAAAAAAATATTAAACAACATGATGCTTTAAATATTTTTAATTGGGGAGAGAATGGATTTAATGATATCTTTGAATTAAAACAAGGGTTTGATTATGTAATAGGAAATCCGCCTTATGTCGAAGCAAAGCACATGACAGATGATATACCAATAATGCACGATTACCTAAAAAAGAGATATGTATCTGCCAAAAAAGGTAAGATTGATTTATTGATACCTTTTATAGAAAAAGGGGTAGCCTTATTAAATAAAAAAGGGCGATTGGGTGTAGTTATTCAGAATAGATTTTTTAAAAATGAGTATGGAGAAGGAGTAAGAGAACTAATAGCGACAAATAAACTATTATCAGAGGTCATTACTTTTGATTTAAATAATATATTTAAAGATAGAATTACTTATATCTCTTCTTTGGTTCTTGACAAAAAAGGCACAGATATAGTTCATTATAATACTATCAAAGAAGATGTATTTGCTCTACCATCTGTATTGCAAAAATTACCATCATCAAAAGATGATGCAACGATATATAGTTCTGTTAAATCTGAAAATATCACTAAAGAGCCTTGGATATTTGAATCTCCCGACTTATTGGCAATGATAGATAGTTTATCTAAATACAATGTTCCATTTGGAAAATTTGCAGAAATTCGTGTTGGGATTCAAGTTCTTTGGGTAAAAGCATATCATCTCAAGGTTTTAGAGATAGATCATACAAATAATTTGATAAAAGCAAAAAGTAGCATTGATGATAACATCATCATTGAAAAAGATGCTTGTCGCTCTTTAGTTCCAAATGAGAGATTTTATTCATTTAGAAAAGATGTAGATGATACCTATGCTATATTCCCTTATGATATTATTGATGAAGAAAAACATCCAATTTTATTTGATGATTTTTGTACTAGATTCCCAAGAGCAGGAGCATATTTAAAAAAGCATAAAAAAACAATTCAAGAGAATATTAAAGATAAAAAATACAAAAGAGATGATTCTCAAAGATGGCACTTATATACAAGAGAAAGCCATTTAGAAACGAATTATCCCAAAGTATTAATACCTATGACTGCAAATGATGTATATGCGAGTGTTACATTAAATGATTACTATTATTGTGATAATTCAAATGTAAATTACACAGATATACCAGAAAAAACACCTGAAAATTTATATGCCGTAGCATCCATATTTAATTCAAATATATTTTCAATATTAGCAAGAGCGATAGCTAACAAGCAACAAAATGGATATTTTAAATTAAATAAACAATATTTAGAACCAGTGCTTTTCCCTGCATATATTTTTGAAAAGGATAAAAAAACAGTAAAAGAACTATCTAATATTGGAATGGCGCTAGAAGAGAAACAAAATGAATATATCTATGCACTGCCTCACAAACAGAGGAGAATAAAAAAACAGCTTACTGATTTGTGGGAAATGCTAGATAGTGTAACTGCACGAGCATATAAACTTACTAAGACACAGGAGCAATATTTTAAAAATATTGGAAGAAATATAGACAGAAGTGAAATTTTGGATAGCATCTTATGAATAAGCAAATAAAAGAGCACCTCAAAAACTATTCTAATGATCTGAATATAGTTAATAAATTGATTGTTTCAGCTTATTTAGAATTTAATAGCGTCAAAGTAAGACATAATAAACTTTTATTATCACTATTGAGTGGAAATGATAAAAAAGAAATTGATACTTTTTTAAAGTTAATTCATAGTAACTCTGCTGTATTTAACTTTGAGAATGTGATAAATCTATTTGAAATAACAATACCATCAAAAGATATCGTTGCAAATGGTGCTATATATACTCCTATTTACATTAGAGAATACATCAATAAAAGCACGGTATCCAAATTAACCATTACTGATAAAACTAAAATTGCGGATATTGCTTGTGGCTCAGGAGCATTTTTATATACGGTATCAAAATACATAAAGAATACAACAACAAATAGTTTATTTGATATCTATAAAAACAATATTTTTGGTTTAGATATAGCAGAATATGCAATTGAAAGAACAAAAATATTACTTACTCTTTTTGCTATTACAGCAGGAGAAGATAGAGAGGAGTTTGAGTTTAATTTATACAAAGGCAATACTTTAGATTTTGATTGGCACAAAGTTGAAAAAGACTTTATAGGTTTTGATGCAATTGTAGGAAATCCACCTTATGTTAGAACTAAAAACTTAGATACAAGTAGTAATAAGCTTCTATCAAGATGGAGCGTTACTGCATCTGGCAATACGGATTTATACATTCCTTTTTTTGAAATAGGTATAAAATATTTAAAAGAAGATGGTTATTTAGGATATATAACTATTAATACTTTTAAAAGAAGCGTAAATGCAAGGGAGCTACGAAAGTTTTTTAGTATAGAATCTCTTGATTTAAAAATATTAGATTTTGGAAGTGAACAGATTTTTGATAATAAAATGACATACACTTGTTTAGTTTTAATTCATAAGTCCTATTCAAATCAACTTAGTTATTGTAGGGTTTCTTCTGATGATATTAAAATTTCTAAGGATATTAACCCTACAAAAATACAATATGACCTTTTAGATCATAAAAAAGGTTGGATGCTTGCAAATGAACACATTCTTAAAAATATTCATGCTATTGAAAATACAGGCACCCCATTGGGTAAAAAAACTGTTATTAAAAATGGATTAGCGACACTACAAAACAGCTTGTTTATATTTAAACCTAACAAAGAAGATGATAATTATTTTTATATGGAATATAACAATAAAAGCTATAAAATTGAAAAACAGATATGTAGAAATATCATCAAACCAAACAAGCTGAAAACGTCCCAAGAAATTAAAGATTTAACCGAAAAAATTATTTTCCCCTATCAAGTTGAGGATAAGATCGCAACAGTGATGGATGAGAATTATTTTAAAAACAATTACCCATTTGCTTATAAATATTTATTAGAGCATAAATCTTTGCTTCTACAAAGAGATAAAAATAAAGATAAAAAATATAAATGGTTTGAATTTGGAAGAAGTCAATCTATAAACGATTATGGGAAAAAACTACTCTTTCCATATATGTCTAATAAACCATACTTTGTGTATACCGATGATGAAGATTTGCTGTTCTATGCAGGGTATGCAATTTATAGTAAATCTACGAAAGAATTACATGTAATTGAAAAGATTTTAAAATCAAAAGTGTTTTGGTATTACATTCAACATACAAGCAAACCATACTCTTCGAGCTATTTTGCACTTGCAAAAAATTATGTAAAAGATTTTGGTATTTGTAATTTAACAGAGGAAGAAGAAGACTTTCTATTAAAAACAAGCTCAAAAACAAAAATAGATGAGTTTTTAATATCCAAATATGGGGTATCAATATAGATGAATAAAGAACCATCAAAGCTCAAACTATCATATAACGAAACAAGCGGTAAAATATGCCTAGAATCTTATGACGAGGGCTTTTTCAACCAAGAGATTGACATTACCAACGATGTAGTGGAGCTTGTCATAGAAAAGCTCTTCAATGATATGGGTTGTCCACCTAATGGAGGGGTTTTGGAACTCAAAAGAAGCAAAGAAAAGCGCGGAGATATGGTTAAGGTTATTGGAACGATTAAGCAATTTTGATTTAAAAAATAGTTTGGGTTACTTTGCTACATAAGTCCGGAAATTGTAAAACATAGAAAAAGGATAAAATTTGAATTTCTAACAAAAAATGATATAATTTCAATGGCCCACAGTAGCCCGTCCGTTCCCGCCTCCATATGAGGCATGGCAAACCTGACTTCTAAGCATTCTTTGGTACTTTGTGCGTTTTGACTCGCAGAACAGAAGCTTAATGGGAACATGTTTCATTTGTTAATAAAATAACGAAATTGTTTTGCAAAAAAAACATAACAAAGGACTATAAATGGAATTACTTATACCCACACTTACGTTTGAACAACTCAAACAATCCAAAAAAAATACAGAAAGTGCTCTCAAAGAATTGGGAATTGAATTGTCTAGTTCAACAACTGGCAATCTTGTTGCAAATATGTTTGGCTATAAAAACTGGAATACAGCACGAAGCCTTACTGAAAAAACGAGTTCACAAGAGAATCCTGTTAACGACAAGATTGGTGTGGATACAAACAAGCTAAAAGAGTCTCCACTGTTCAATGAAATTGCTGGCGAGTATGAATCGTATGGCTTTGATGAAAAAGATGCTGATCAATTAGCACTTTTTTCGATTCAATATGGCATCAAAGAGGGTTTACCTATCGAAACAATGCCAATAAATGAAGCTTTGGCTTGTTTGACTCATTATTGGGCAAGCGAGGTTCTTAACTTCTTAGACGAAGATAAAAAATCATCAAAAACAAAGTTTTTTAATGAGCAGTTAGATATTTATAGCGGCGACATCTCTGGCGATAAAACCTTAGATAAATATCTTAAAGCTATAGAAGTCAAGAAAGATGAAATTGATATTTTTAAACCGTTTTTGCGCCAATTAGGGGTGAGCCTAAAAGATATTGAAGTTGCAATCGAGCGTTATAATGAAAATATGAAGAATTCTGAAGGTTAATCAACTCTCAACTTTTAGTGATTCTCGTACCATTTTGGTGTGAGAATCACTATTTAAAGTATTAAAATACAGCATATACTTTTTTCAAAATCTCTTCGACATTTACTAATGATAGTTTCAAAACTGAACAGTAATGAGGGGTAAAAATTCCCATTAAATCGTTCTTTGCCATAAAAATAAACAAAGTCAATATTTATCGTGATTACTTTAGTGTAATCCTTGACTATAGTTTTTTTTCATGCTAAAATTTTAAAACAACACAAAGGATCTACCATGGTGTTTGACTTATCACAAATGTCAGAAGAAATTGGCTTGAATATTAAGACAAAAGAGGGCATGTCCCAAGTGTTTTACAACATCGAAGAGTGGACAACAATGGGCTTTTTGTTAATGAGATGGAAAATGTTGTCCTGGGGATCACATGGGAAGATGCTGAAAGTGCTGCAATGGAAAACGGATACACAGATGATGATGCGCTATATGTAGAAACCGAATGGTTTAATAAAATAGCTAAGAACTTCCAAGAAATTGTCTCAAGAACCATTAAGTCATTATAGCCCTGAAGGAATAAAGTGGAAATTATAGAGAGCAATAAATACTTTTAAGAAATTAACATTTAAGATTAAAGGATTGATTAATGGAAGAAAAAAAAACAAATAACAATAGCTTAACAAAAGCAAAAAGTGCCAAGAAAGATGAATTTTATACTCAACTACCAGATATTGAGCGGGAACTTGGACATTACAAAAATCACTTTAAAGATAAAGTAGTTTTTTGTAACTGTGACGATCCAAAAGAAAGCAATTTTTTTAAGTATTTTGCATTAAATTTTAAATTCTTGGGGCTAAAAAAACTAATTTCCACCCACTACAATAAAGGACAAAAATCATACAAATTAGAAGTTGTCGAAGATATAAATAATGATGGAGTTATAAATCTTAATGATGCAGCAAAAACAGACTTAATAGGTGATGGCGATTTTAGAAGCGATGAATGTATTGAAATATTAAAAAAAGTAGATATTGTGGTTACTAATCCTCCTTTTAGTCTTTTTAGGGAATATGTATCCCAGCTTGTAGAAAATAAAAAAAAGTTTATAGTAATAGGAAGCTTGAATGCAATAACATACAAGGAAATATTTCAACTGATAAAAGAAAACGAGCTATGGATTGGGTATGGATTCAAAGGTGGTAATGCTTATTTTACAACTACACATAAGACGGATGAATTTGCGCCAGGCGTATATAACAAAGAGACGAATTTGGTCAAATTTAGAAATGTAACATGGTACACAAATATTGAAATAGCAAAAAGAAATGAAGATATTATCTTGTATCAAACATATGACACAACTAAATATCCAAAATACGACAATTGTGATGCAATAAATGTAAACAAAACTAAAGATATACCGTTGAACTATAGTGGAGCAATGGGGGTTCCAATATCGTTTTTAAACAACCACAATCCAAATCAATTTGAAATATTAGGACTAGATGATCATGAGTTGGAATATCCAAACTGGAGAGGAAGGGGTCCTGATATTAATGGTAAAGCTATATATAGGCGGGTAATCATCAAAAACAAAAGGTTTCAAAATGGAAATTAAACTCAAAGAAATCGCTATCCGTGACCTAGTTGAAGGGTATAAAAATAACGATGTAGAAAACGGCGTTATAGGGTATGGCGGAAAACTCAATATCCGCCCAAAATACCAAAGGGAGTATGTTTATGGAGACAAAGAGAGAAATAAAGTTATTGAAACAGTTCAAAAAAACTTTCCTCTCAATGTTATGTATTGGGTGGTAAATTCAGATGGCACTTTCGAGGTACTTGATGGACAACAAAGAACTATCTCTATTTGTGATTATGTTGCAGGTAAGTTCTCTATCAATGATGAATACTTTCATACGCGAATAGACAAACAAGAGCAAATATTAAATTACAAACTTATGGTTTATCTATGTGAAGGCGAAGACAGTGAAAAACTTGATTGGTTTGAAACTATCAATATTGCAGGGCTAAAGCTATCAGACCAAGAGCTAAGAAATGCGATATATACAGGTCCTTGGTTGAGTGATGCAAAAAGATACTTTAGCAAAACAGGATGTGTTGCCTATCAAATGGCAAGTGATTATATAAAAGGTACGCCTAATAGGCAAGAGTATTTAGAAACCGTTTTAAAATGGATTAGCAATAATCAAATTAAAAAATATATGAGTGAATATCAACACAACCCTACGGCTATCGAATTGTGGAACTATTTCAATAGTGTTGTTAATTGGATTAAATCCACTTTTATTGTTCCTAGAAAAAAAGAGATGTTTGGGCAAGAATGGGGATTTTTATACAACGAGCACAAAGATAAAATCCTTGACCCAAGAAAACTTGAAGATGAAATATCACAACTTATGCAAGACGATGAAGTTACCAATAAAAAAGGAATATATCAATATGTTTTAAATAGAAACGAAAAACATCTATCATTAAGAACTTTTGATGATAAAATCAAAAGAGCTGCTTATGAAAAACAAAAAGGTGTTTGTCCTCAATGTACACCACCGAATAACCACTATGAACTAAAAGATATGCAAGCAGACCATATAACTCCGTGGAGCAAAGGTGGTAAGACCACTATTGAAAACTGCCAAATGTTATGTAGTGAATGCAACAGAAGAAAATCGGCAAAATAGTTTTGAAAAAAATTAATGATCAAGCATAACCTAGAGCCCCATGCAGAGCTTTCAAAAGACCTTCTCTTTTGGCTAAAACACTACATAGCCCAAAAAGTCCTTATCCAAAAAGTAGATGATGGCTACACAGATAAAAAG
>SAAR01000555.1 GCA_009916335.1 Erysipelotrichia bacterium
GCTGCGTCCTTGTTCTTGGCATACTCATGCTTAGCGAACGTATGACGCAAGATGTGTGCACCAGAATATTCTTTGCCAATGCCAGCGCGTCTATAACTTGAATTAATCATCGTATAGATCTCGGTTCCTGACATAATGCGCCCAGATTTCGTAACACTCGTAAATAAAATATTATTGGCTTTAAATGCAGCGATCTCTTCTTCGATGTGTTCTTTAGCGATATACAGAAATCTCTCTTTATCACCCTTGCCTATTGTGATGATGACATAATATTTCCCTTTATCTAAGAGCTTTTCGTCATCAATTTTAATGTTCAGTAATTCACCGCGACGTGCACCAGTGTAATAGAGAATTTTCATAAGAAATGAGTTACGGATATTTGTCATATTGTTGAAAGGTATTGAGTCAAGATAAGATAAAAATTTTTGGCAACTCTCATCATCGATTCCTTTTGGCATACGTTTCGGCACTTTTATTAGAACATTGAAGATCTTTGAAATTTTAAACTCAACTTCCATATTCTCTTGGACAAAAGTGAAAAATGTCTTGAGATGAGTAACGTACAATTTTTTTGATGATGACTTGAGTTCACTTTGTTTTTGGAGCATTTGGTTTTTGTATTCCAAAAAATTCATTAAGTCGATTTTCTTGAAGGACTCGAAAGACATAGGCATTTTACTTTGTTTAACAAAATCAATGAAACTTGTGATCGTAGTGTTGTAAGATATGGAGTTGTTGGAACGGGTTGTAGCGTTTAAAATGCAATTTTATCCATCATCTTGGGCAAAGTTTGAAGATGCAAAGAAGGGCACACTCAAACTAATTCCGTTAGAATATCGTTTAGAAGCTCTCAAAAAAGATTATATCGCGATGCAACATATGATTTTTCAGAAGCAGTGTTCATTTGAAGAAATTATTCAAATACTTCAACGACTAGAAGACGAAATTAATCAGCAATAAGTAGATAGTCTTAGTATGCGTGGTTCTGTCTATTATCAAAGTGCACAACTGGTAAAACAAATCTTTGAATCTGGAGCTAAAAAAACCGATAGGGTTAATCCTGCTCATCCTCATTATCAAAAGGTAGCCTCCTTTCAAACGATGGAAAGTTATCGTGCTATCTGGAATAACTTTTTTAACTATTTAAAAGAGCATTGGCATCTAAAGGATTTTGAAAAGATCGAAGCCTACCATGTACAAGCCTACATGGATTATAAAATCGAGTATTATCCCTCGAAACAATACTTAGAAAAAATCAGTGCAGCGCTTGGTAAGCTAGAAATTGCATTAAAGCATTTTGCAAAACATATACGCAATGAAATTAGAAAATATGACTTTTCCATTCGGCAGACATTGCTTGATGAAGCACGAGATTTAAACTATGTGGTCAATAACTATCATAACCGTGCCTATAACAATCCAGAAGCGTTAATTAATGCTCTTCAAAACCCATTGCATCAGTTAGCTGCGAAAATCCAATACGAAGGTGGTGTCAGGATTGAAGGGGTGGCATTGATTAAACGAGATCAATTGCTAGGCACAAAACTAGATTCGATTACCAATCTGCAAAAGGGCATTATTTTTACGAAAGAAAAAGGTGGTAAAGAAGGAGAAGTATTAGTGTCTATTGAAACATACAATGAACTCAAAGGCTATTTGTCTCAAAATCCTCTCTTTAAAATCAATCGTCAAACTTACTATGAAGATATCAAACAATCATCCAAACGTTGTAAGGAATCTTCGGAAGCTTCTCATGGTCTAAGATGGAATTTTGCAAAGCGAAGAATGTTTGAATATGCAAAAGCAGGATACTCTTATGCTGATTCATTGCAAAATGTTAGCTATGAAATGAAGCATAACCGTGCTAGTATTACGGAGCATTATTTAAGGTGATAATAAAAATTTAACAAATTAAAAACGAATAGATTATATAAATAAAATTTAGGAGTTAAAGATGGAAAACAACATTGTAAGTAAAAAGACTAGAAAAAGAAGGGCGAGTGTATTTGATGCGTATAGAAAAGAAATTATCGAAATGCTCAGATTAAAAAGTAGCGTTCCCTTCATTGTTAAAGAAATTAATCTTGAAGGGAAAGTTAATATTAGCG
>SAAR01000556.1 GCA_009916335.1 Erysipelotrichia bacterium
GAGAGCAACCTTCTGTCATAGACAGTGATTGAAATGATGTAGGAATATCGATAAATACCTTAATAAATAATCCTTTATATTTTGGGCAGAAGGATTTATCTTTTACGAAAAGTGGATATGCTTTTGAGCTATTGCAGAAGTTAGTAGGTAGTAAAATAAAAGGCGATTTGGACTTGAAAGAGGAAAATTTAAATAGTCTTGAAAATTCAATAAAAGATTTCTTGCAACTTGAAACTATTCCTGAAAAAGTACAAGAACTTAAGACTGTGCAACAAGATTTGGAACATAGACTTAAGGTTTTTGAAGAAAAAGGGATTTCTGAAAAGCTTAAAAAACAGACATCTTATGACAAAGATAATTCAAAGATTAAAGCGTTAATTGGTAATGTAAATGCTGCGTATGATAAGCTAACAACTGCATATAAAGAAATAGATAAGACAGAGCTTAGTGCATCTGATTATAAAAGCGAATATAATGCAAAGTTATTCCAAAAGATTGAATTAATTTTGAAAGATGTTGCTGTGTCTTTTGGAAAAATCGATAGTGAAATTGAAGCTATCGCTGCAAAAGAGTCACAGTTGAAAGAATTGAGCGTAGAACTGGAAAATGAAATTAAATCTCTGAAAGAAGAATTTGCAAATATTAAGCGTGAAATAAATGATGAAGAATTAGATCCTGATAGCTATGTTAAATATAACTCTGAACTCGAAAAAACTCTGGTAGACATCGATAAGTTTACCAAGCGAAACAATTCAAGGGATCGTTTAATTTTAGAAATAAAAAGCTTTGCTCGAAAGCGAAATGATATGCTCAATGATGTTTTTAGAAAATACGAACATGAAATAAAAAAGATAAACGAGAGCCAAAGTGAGCTTAAAATTGAAATTACTTTCAAAGGTGATAAAGAAAAGTTTAAGCAAGATATTAAAACTAAGTTTAAAGGAACTGGTCTGACTGATAATAAGACAACTGAGATTTCAAAACAATTTTCTGATTTTGTTGATATTATTATTGATTGTGTTTTAGAGAATAGTAAAAGACTTCGTGGAATCTTAACCGATAACGAAGTTGTAAAAGTATATGATAAAATTAAGGAAAATTATAGTAATCTTATTCGTGAAGAATGCCCTGATTTAGTGGAAATATTTTATCATGAGAAATTACTTGAGAAACATTCAATAGGGCAAAGGGCATCCGCATTGATACTGTTTATTTTGACTCAAGAAGAGAATGATTTAATCATTATTGATCAACCGGAAGATGATTTAGATAATCAGATTATCTATCAAGAAGTAATAAGCACTATTAAGAAAAAAAAAACCTCTATTCAATTTATATTCGCAACGCATAATGCTAATATTCCTGTATTAGGAGATTCAGAATGTGTTATTTCTACAGAATATGATGAGAAGATAAATGCAGATTGTGGAAATATTGATTGTATTCAAACGCATCAAAAAATTGTTGATATTATGGAAGGCGGAAGAGAGGCTTTTGAAAAAAGAAAGCTAATTTACACAAATTGGTATGATGCGATACAGTCATAGTCAAGTCTACCTCTCCATCTCCTTACCCATATATTTCTCATAGTTTTTCCTGATTTGATACAGTTCGGTCATCTCAGATTTTGATGAAGAATACTCTTGCATAAGGGTATTCTTTTTTTCGTTCAGTTTTTCAAGTTCCTCAAAAATCTGTTTGGAATTGGGCATTTTAGAATACGACTTTTTAAGGTCGGCAAGAGCTTTTTCGTATAAGAGAATTTCAGCTTTATGCTCACCGGCAAAGGCTTTATCGGTAGGCTCTTTTTTATATGCTTGATAAATTTGGCGGTATTTCGTTACAGTATGGACTTGCTCCATAGTAGCGGAAGGGGTAGCTATCTTTTCGTCAAGCAGCTTGATTTCGTCCTGTAGGCTTTGCATTCTATCCGCACTTTTCTTGATGAAATTGTCAAGCTGGGCAATAGATTTAAAGCCTTTTTCACGCATTAAAATAACAGTATCTATAATGGACCCAAGAATTTAGACCACTAAAAGTTGCTTTTTAAGTTAGGTTGAATGTAATATTTAATCAAACGGAGGCACTATGAAACGAACACAG
>SAAR01000557.1 GCA_009916335.1 Erysipelotrichia bacterium
ACAGCCCTGGGGCCGAGACAACTAAGCGACTGTGCTGCTAAAGATCAACAACTCAGTACATTTAGCCGCATGTAGCCTACACATATATTACGCACATATATTACACACTCTCTTTGGACGCTTAGTTCCCCTGGGGCCGAGCCGAGCGCCTGTGCTAAAAGACCAATAGCACCAATCACATTATCCAAACAATCACTAATATCCCACCAAGATTTATTTATTATGTAATGTTTAATATGATTAATATCCTCATATGTTAAATATTTTTGTACGGCTAATAAATAATCACAAACAAAGTATTGAAATTCACGATGTTCATCTTCATAACACAAATCAAGAAAGTTCCAATCAACACGCTTATTATGTTTTGCTACTTTAAGTAATTGTTTATAAATAGCACTTCTTTGTGGTTTACTAATACCATAAAAGCAAAACTGATTACGCATATAATCAGCCATTGCTTTTGCTTTTTTATCATCTGCATGTTGCTTAAATTGTTCCTTTAACCATAAATACTGCTCATTCATTGAGTAACTTCCTTTTCAATATAAATATCTATCCTCTATTTTCTTTCTTTATCAATCAACTGTACTTTATTTACCAAGCAAGAATGAGGTTTATCTATTTTCCCTTCAATATATAAATAATTTCCTTTTTTCAATATATCTGCTTTTGTCGCATAAATATTAGGCATACATACGATGTCCATCTTTCCAGTTTCATCACTTGCACTAATGAAAGCCATTAAATCGCCATTTTTAGTACGATGTTCTTTCACTCTTTCCACAAAACAAACTAGTTTTACATACCCTTTTTTATCATATAATTCAATTAAGCTTTGTGCTCCTAAATAATGATTGCGAATTTCTGTGATGGGGTGCTTGCTTAGATAAAAGCCCAACACTTCTTTTTCATTTTCAGCAATGATACCTGCATGCTCTTTTACTAAAATCATCACTGGCTTGCTAACTAATTCTAAATCAATTCTTGTTTGCTCATCATCTTCAACACTGACTAAAGAGGCATAACGCAACGCAGCATCTAATGTCATCTTCATCGCTGTTCTTCCTTGTTTAAATTCATCTAATGCTCCTGCATCAATTAATGATTCCAGCATTTTACGAGTGATTCTACGAGTAGAAATGCGTGCAACAAAATCGAAATAATCTAAAAATTCACCATGGGTATCTCTTTCCGCAATAATTTCTCTCGCTGCAGCTGAACCAACATTTTTGATATTTAAAAGGGGAAAACGTAAGGCATCATTTTCTATTTGATATTTCATACCACTACTATTTACACTAGGATGCAATATTTCAATTCCTCGTTTGCGTGCTTCAAATGCATATTGGCTTGTTTTATACTCACTGCCTATTACACTGTTCATTAAACTCATAAAATAAGCTAATGGCTCATTGGCTTTTAAATATGCTAATTGATAGGCAATTAAACCATAAGCAATAGAATGTGCTCGACCAAATCCATAATTTGCAAATTTCATAATTAATTCATACACTTTGATTGCAAGCTTTTGATCATACCCTTGCTGCATTGCCCCTTCGATAAAATCATTACGCAAAGAAGATAATTCATCACTTTTCTTTTTAGAGATAGCTTTACGCAAAATATCTGCTTTTCCTAAAGAAAAACCTGCCATAGTCTGTGCTACCTGCATAATCTGTTCTTGATAGATCATAACACCAAATGTATTTTTTAAAATAGCTTCTAAATTAGGATGCAAATATTGAATCGTTTCAGGGTGAGAACGATTTTCTAAATATAAAGGAATATTCTCCATTGGTCCAGGTCGAAACAAAGCAATTGCTGCCGCTATATCTTCAAAATTTTTAGGTTGCATGCGAGCAATTAAATGTTTCATACCATCACTTTCCAACTGAAACACACCCATCGTATCTACACGTTGAATCAGTGCAAAAGTTTTAGCATCATCAAGAGGAATTTTCATAATATCCAGTTTTTGTCCACGAATCGCATTTACATTTTCACATACTTCATCAATGATTGTTAAGTTTCGCAAACCCAAAAAATCCATTTTAATAAGTCCAAGTTCTTCTAAGTATTCCATTGTATACTGTGTAGAAT
>SAAR01000558.1 GCA_009916335.1 Erysipelotrichia bacterium
ATACTGAATAGTAATCTTGCAAATTTCCTTTGTGTTAGTGAAAACAGAAAGTAATTCATCTAAAATTTCTTTTGCTTCCTGACTAAGAACATATTCACCCGTCTTTTTATTACGATACTGTTTAGTTATTATGTTTTTATAAATAAAACTATTACTCTCCTTTATATGTTTTATCTATTTGCCTGATTCTATAATGCAAAGTTTGAAATTCACAATACTGGATGATATTTTACTTTGATTCAGTATTAGCTTGATGCCTACTAAATCTCTTTCTTTTATAATCATACATTTCTCCTTCTCTTTTCTTTTTGCTCTTGTCTTACTTGCTTATAGGTTTTTAAATCGAAATTAATATCTCTGTATGTGTAAAAGAGAATACTTAAACCAACACTGATAAAACCACATAAGATATAAGCCGTTAAGTCTAACTTGAATGTTTTATCTCTGAATATAAAAACCATGATGGAAAACAATAATGTCATACTAAAAAAATAAACACCAACCAGATAATTGATTTTGCCTTTAATCCACTTTGCTAAATGCCATATATTTTTCCAGAACCCCGACTCTTCGAGCTTTTGATATTTGGCTAAAAAACTGTTTTTGAATAGATTGAAAAGCACAGTAAGAAATATCAATCCAATAATGATTGTTATTGGAACAGTCAAAACAGGATGTGTTATATTAAATAAATCGAATATTTGCATAGTTAACTCCTTCATTATTATATTTGTAATTCCAATATAACTACCCCAGAAATCTTGTCAATATTCTGGGGTAAAATAAATATAAAAATATTTGATATTTGAAAATAAATAGAATATATTAAAGTCGTTACCATAAGTAACTCCGTAAATATTGTTGATTAATTGGTTTCTACATTGAAACAAAAAGCCCCTAAGTTAAGGGGCTTTATTTTATTTAACCTTTTGTTTTTGGCTTGTTGCCTGGTGATTCACTTGCTTTTGTTTTGTTGCCTGCACCACTTCCCGGTTCGTCGCCTGCACTGGCATTAGTCATATTACCTTTAAGTGATTCTTTCCTTTCAGCACCAACTCTTTTTATTTTATCAGTTCCTGCATTGGTTACTGCCTGATTAACCTGGCTCATACCTTGACCAAATCTTTCAGTGTTTTGTGTAGAACCTGCTTCAATACCATTTGCATAATCACCCATAGAGCGAGATAAGCCACCACCGATCCATTGCAAGATACTATCTGGAATAGAGTGAATTAATCCGAATAGTTTGTTCATTACTTCTTCAACTACTTTAAGGTAGATGCTTATCATTACAATCTTACCGATTAAAGCCGCCGCACCTACACCAATTGCATTACCGTTAAAAGCGATAAAAGCATTTATGAACATAAGACATGGTGTCATAAGTGATAATGCCGCAACGAATCCTATAACCATTAGAACGGGACGAAGGAACAATGAAAGAACTAACATATATCCCTGCCCCATTTTACCCACAACACCATCCTGATCAGGGGCAAGGTGAGCAACCATCCATAATGGACCAGCAAAAAGAGATTCTACGACAAGAATTAACCAACCAATAACCGCTCCACACCATATTATGAATGGCTTCCAGACAAGGACATATGCCATCTTAACCCCGTTCCACAAAAGAGTTCCAAGAAGCCTTGCCAATAAAGGTGTTGCAAAAGTTCCCCCTGCAATTACACCACCACTTGCCACTAATGAAGTAGTACAAACTACCACTATACCCGCTACTATTGCTGAGGCTGTTACTATTACAAAATTGATTAATTTAGAACCAATGCTGACAATTGCAATAACAGGGTTAGAAGTCAAAGACTGAGAATCAAACAATGCACCTAATTCAGAAGGGGAAATATAAGCCAGTAATTTATCTAAAAGATTAATTTCACCATCAGCACCTACACCTGCACCACTGGCACTGTTATTATTTATCATATTTGCTTTACCAAAATATGCTTTTGTTTTTTTGATAACTTTCTCAACAGATGGGTAATTTGTTTTCCCGGAAGTGTCGAACCACCATCCAGTTGACTCTTCTAAATAGCTTCCTGGACCCGTACCCATTGGAACATTATTAGCGAGAGCATTTACTG
>SAAR01000559.1 GCA_009916335.1 Erysipelotrichia bacterium
ATTGTAATGATATTGCATAGAATATATCATAGAAATTAAAATATTGACTCATGTCAAAAAACAGTAACTAGTAGAGTGCTCGATTGGAGTGCAAAACACACAATAATGTAAAGGAGTTTTAATGATTGAAATACCACAAGTACTAAGAAAAGACTATGCAACAAAAAGTGGTTTTGAGGCTAAAGATATTCAAAGTTTGTTGCTGATTGGTGGTGGACTTGCTGTGATTGATTTAGCCTTTATCTATGGTACTATTTTAAAAATCATCTTTGGTGTCGTTTTTGGTGGATTGCTATTTTATAGTTTTTTACCGTCAAAAATGCACAAGAATTGGAAAAAGTATCAAACTTTTAATGCTTATATCAATAAAGATAATAATGTGTACACGGCGCTTATGCGTCGTCCAAAAGGAGAATAAACAATGTCAGAAGTGTTAGAAATCAATGTTGCTAAAACAATATCCGAAAAAACAAAGAAAATATCTCGCAAAAATCGGAAACAAATTAAGCAGGAAAAAAATTCGATTACTAAGGTGTTACCAATCTGTGAAATTAAACGAGATGGTACTATTGTTACCAAAGTCAAGTCATACTTTGAATATTCGGTTATTTTAGGGTTGACACCTCAAGATTTGACAACCCTATCTTCTAAAGAGATAGATAAAGTGACCAATGCTTATTGGACTTTTCACAAATCTTACCCTCATAGTTTCAAAGAATTTTATTTAAATTTCCCTGAAAATAATACCGATCAACAGTACTATATTCAAAAGAAAATCTCGAAAGAAAAACGACCAGTGGCCTTGGCGTTCTTATCAGAGGAATTAAGAAAGTTGAGAGTGCTTGAAGATAAGTACAAGACTTTCCAATCCTTCATGACAATTTATGCCAATTCTGAGGAAGAACTGGCGCTCAGAATTAAAGATTTTATGACTGCAGGGAGCAGTCTTTTTGATTTCAAACGATTTTCAAAAGAGGAAACTGAAGTATTTTTCTCGATTTTGAATAATGGAAGTCCTACCAAGGTCACAAATCATTTATTAAAGGATCAAGATGATGTTTTAGACACCTTATTACGCATTCAACCACAAGGTGGTGTAGATTTTGAGGCGGTAGATTACATCAACTTTGGGGACCGTTTTGAGGCTACAGTAGACGTCATCAATACCCCAAATATTTTGATGAATTTTTGGACTGCAGGTTTAACACAAGTTGGTGCTAGAGTAATGACGATTGATCATTTCCATGATACATCGGAAGATTACACCGAAGTTTTAGATAGGACTATCACAGCATTGTCATCTGCTCGAGATAGTGCTAAAAGCCAAGGCGAGAAAGATAGAATTGATGACGAATTGAATCCTACTCGTCAAATCTCAATTGACATGAAACGTCAGGGTGAGACCATAAAAAAATCAAATTTCAAACTCCATTTTTCTGCACCAACAATTGAAGAATTGGATAGCTTAGTTAATAAAGCTATCAAAGATCTTAAAGGTCAAGGTTTTGAGGCTACTCGATATTTAAACATGCAAAAACAAGAGTGGCAATCACAATTTGTCAGCTTTGAGGCACAAGAAAGTCTTTTTTACGGTAGGGTTGAAAAAGAATTGCCAAGTCGAGCATTAGGGCTTGGTTTTGCTCATAATCAGACCTTTTTACACGATCCAAATGGTTTTTATATTGGAACTACTCAAACAGGCGGGATTATGTACTATGACCAGTTTCGGAAGACACTAGAGCGGTTATCGTATTCTGGGTTTATTTCTGGAGCAAAAGGGGGCGGTAAATCATCACTTCTTAAAAAGCTAATGCTCTTAAATTATATAGCAGGCAATAATATTTTCGGCTTCGATAAATCAGGCGAATTTAAAGCACTTGTTGAGTTACTCGGTGGATCGTTTGTCAAATTGGGTAGCGCAGAAAGTATGATTAACATTTTGCAGGTCTTTGGTTTCAAGAGTGTAGCTGATGTTACAAGCAATAAGACAGATATTGTCGAAAGTTTCAATACACACATCACACAAACAATTACTCGCTTATCTATTTTTTACAACTTGACACAAAATCAACAAGTCATTGCTGCCTCTGTTTTGCGTGA
>SAAR01000560.1 GCA_009916335.1 Erysipelotrichia bacterium
GACCATACCGGGTCCGCCCGTGGCAAGAATGGTATCGGATTCTTTCATGAGCAGATTGGACATCTCAACCGAAGGCTCGTCTATCCAACCTATGATCCCTTCCGGAGCGCCGGCGGCAACCGCCGCTTCAAGAATTATTTTCGCTGCCGCTACCGTGCATTTCTTTGCTCTCGGATGCGGGCTTATTATTATACCGTTGCGTGTTTTTAGTGCAATTAATACTTTAAATATTGCGGTGGAGGTAGGATTGGTGGTCGGAATTACGGCGGCTATGACGCCCAAAGGTTCGGCAATCTTTATTATGCCGAAAGCAGGGTCGCGTTCAATTATTCCGCAGGTTTTCGTGTCCCTGTACGCGTTGTAAATATACTCCGACGCATAATGATTTTTAATTACCTTGTCTTCTACAACGCCCATGCCGGTTTCCTCCACAGCCATCTTGGCGAGGGGGATCCTCATTTCGTTTGCCGCGATAGCAGCGGCCTTAAAAATAGCATCAACCTTTTCCTGACTGTAAGATGCGTATTCCTTTTGCGCTTTTCTTACCATATCAAGCATTGACCTAAAAGATTCCATGCTGTCTGTCACGGGATATTTGTTTACTTCCATAAAATTTCATCCTTCCCGCCGCCGGGATATTTATACCGGACGGGCTTCTTTTTGTTATTATTTACTTCTTTACAAATATATAATAACAGATTAAAGAATAACATTCAAGTGTTTGTTTGAATAAATTTTAAAAAAGTTTATAGCTAGAAAATCTTGTCTAATATTTAAAATTTAGAATAAAAAAAATATATGCTTGTATTAATCTAAGCAAATGTTATAATAGCAACCAAAAAGGAGGTTTTTAATGAAGATTTTAAATGGAAAGATTATTTCTAAACAAAATTTACTTTTACTGGGAATTATGATAAGTGCCGTTTTAATTGACCAACTATCAAAAATCTGGCTAACTTCAACCTTACAAATAGGAGAATCAATAGAACTTATTCCATCTTTTTTCAAGATAACATATGCTCAAAATACAGGTGCAGCATGGAGTGTTTTAGAGGGGCATATGACGTTCTTTTATGTAGTGACTATAATTGCATTGATACTATTAGGGTGGTATTTTAAAAATCTTAAAGATTACCAAATTGTTCAAAAAATAGGAGTAATACTAATGATTGCTGGAACGTTAGGTAACTTTATTGATCGTTTATTATTTCAATTTGTACGTGATTCTTTGGATTTTCGTATTTTAGATTACAACTTTCCTATTTTTAACATCGCTGACATTTTACTAGTTAGCGGAGTTTTTTTACTCATTATCGATGAAACAATAAAAACTTTTAATATCCGTTCTAAATTAAAGAAGTAATATCATCTTAAGGTTTAAGATTTATTTATGCCTAAATTAACAGAAAAAACCTCTCTTAAATTTTTAAATTAGGACTAACATCAGTTTGCTTAAAATATAAAGAGAGGTTTTAATTTAGTATGAATTTTTTGAAATGCAGGAAAGTTATTGATGTATTTATCCTAAATTTTTCATAGTACAATATCCTTGATTAATCTCTCCACTAAGGAGTTATTTAATGAATAATAGACCATCTTCCCGACCTTTTTATTTTGAACTACTCCCGCTTTGCTCAATATTTTTAGGTGATGAGAAGTAGTTGCTACTGTTGAATTTACGATAATTGAAATATCACAAACACATAATTCTTTTTCTAAAGTTAAAGCATAAGCGATAGTTATTCTTGTTTCTTCAGATAGTGCTTTAAAAATTTGACTAATATTGTTTAATTTTTTATCGACTAATGATGTTTGAATCTTTTGAACCTTTTCTTCATCAAAACAAGTTATTTCGCAAATATCTTTCATGTTTCGATACGCTCCTTTTCACAAATTACATTCAAACATATATTTGAATATAATCTAATGATATCATGCTTTTAATGATTGTTCAATTTATTTTTGCTTTTTCCAGTAATTAGAAATACAAAAGAACATAACCTAGTCAAGCATTTTTGTAACACTAGTGTATAAAATTTCTTACGCTGCACGACATCGTGCAGCATAAGGTGTAAGTCCACCGTTTGCACGATGTGGT
>SAAR01000096.1 GCA_009916335.1 Erysipelotrichia bacterium
CTTGTCATGGCGAATCCTTTGGCAAAAGATATAAAATTATATCGCCAAAGGGCGGAAAATAGGGATTTTTTAGTGGGTTACTTTGCTACATAAGTCCGATGTTTTTTAATCAACTCAAAATCAATTTTTTCAATGGGAAGCTTCGTCTCCTGCATAAAGTCTTGCGCCGTAATACGTTCAGGCATGACATCAAGAGGCATTAGCATTGCATACTCTTCTTGATTTTGATTTTGGAGTTTTTTTTCTGTTTTGTGTTGGACTTTTTCTTCAGAGCTTTCGGGGAAAACAATCCTTTCTATAATGTGCACCTCAACACTATTTTTGTCTCTCTTTTGAGTTACAGTATATGAGGAAAAACTAAGGCACAAAAAACCTATAAGAACAGTGTGCAATAAAATAGATAAAGAAAATCCCATGACTTCGTATTTTCTAATTAACTCTTGCATAGCATCACTTGTTTTTTAATAATGCCCCATAAAGATTTTTAGGGTCACATACCTTTTTAGCGTGTCCGTAAAGTTCACTAGCTCTTTGTTTATCAACAGGGATGCCACAATATCCTTTTTCGTATATCTCAGCGCTTTTATATAAAATTCGACAACTATTTGATGCTCCTATAAAAGGGAGATATTTTGCAACTTCTTTGTTATATTCAGCTTGTGTTTTAATTCCAAGTGCCTCATTAATATCTTTCATAAGATACTCATCGTATGCCTTGTCCTTGTAATTCATTCTTTCTAACAAAATAAATAAACTGTACTCAGCTGATAGGGAACTTTTTGTCTCTTCTACACTCTTATCAAAATAAGCTTTAGCAGATTTCCAATCGTGAATTTTAATTTTATAAAGCCGAGAGCCATCTTCTTGATCAATTTGTTCTACACGGTCATTGCTTAATTTACATGCATCATAGGGACATGTAGGCACTTTCTTTTCAACAATTTTAAATCCTTTTTCGCCTGTATAAAATTTAATTGCTTCTTGAAAATTTTCATCGCTCTTTTGCTTCTCTAAATCACTTGCAATCGTTATTTTAATGCTTGTGGCAGAAGAAGCATAGAGTGTTGAAATTGTAAGCATTAGAGCCAATAATTTAAAGTATGTTTTCATTCGTATTTCCCCTTTAACATGCTGTAAAAAATATTCTATTGATATAAGGCAAGGGATAGGGTAAGGGGGCTGCTATGGTTACTCCACTACTCTTCTCTTTGATAATAATGTGGTATGCTGACAATTCTCTCACCAGTGCATCGTTTGGCATTTTGTAGTTATCGTGCAAGAAAACTCCTCCATCCATCTCTGCTAAAGGATGGGATGTAATAGCACCTGCTAATGTCTCTTTGAAAATGACATTTATTGCATGATTTTTTTTGACAGAAAAAGAACTACTCGCACTTATGGTATCACTTTCATTTATTAATTCCAGTGTGTATTGTCCCTCTTTTGGAACGACAACGGCAAGATTAATAACAGCATTTTCCCACAAGCGGTAGTAATTATAAACACCCTCTGGAGCATTTGGATCATACCATGTCGCATAATCAATATCGTTGTTTTCAGGTATCATGGAGGGAATTACTTCTGTGCCGTTTACATGTAAAGGAACACTTTTGTAATGTGTTCTATCGAGGAGCTTTTTATCGGACTCTCGTTCTTCTCTTTCATTTGCTAAACAGATTACTAGCACCTCATCTTCTTTTAAAAAGTGTTGTTTACTGTATTCAATATACCCTGGGCAGAGTTCATTATCAAAACATCTACCTTGCAAGTAGAACTTTACAGGATTGTGCATCTGCTGACAACACTCAATATCCCATTGTGTGCTATTGGCTTTGATAATTATAAGGTCATCATCCAAATCTCCAACCATATGTATATGGGCTACTTTCTCGTTATTTGTTGATTGTGCATTTGCAAAAGAAGCGTGCATAAATAGAGGCAATAAAGAAGCACCCCTTAAAAAAGTACGCCTTGATTTTTGTTGCTTGATTGCTAGAATTCGTTTTACATCATCGGCTTGTTCGTCATATGTAAACATTACTATTTCCTTTGTTGTATAGCGTGCAAAAATGTTTTTAAGTCCTCATGGCTTCCGCAGTTATTAATACGCTCTGAAAGGATAATTGTCTGATATGCCACAAATGCTTCTTGTGTGCTTTGCTTTTTTAAATCAAGTAGAAGTGCAAATTTTCGACTCCTACAAAATCTCTCCTTCTCATTCCAAAGAACCACACCATCAAGGGAATTGGTACATTTTTTTGCCCAGTAAAAATCTGCTAAAACCTCAGCGCTCTCCTTTGAAGAAGGGATTATTCCCCTTAAAAACAAATCATCTTCTCCGTTTATTTTTGGAGAATTCATTTTAACTTTTGTATTTAATGTCTCGTAAATAGTGTTTAAAGAAGCATAAGCCGATGTTCCATTGATGCTTAACCCGATAAGCATAATACAAAGCAATGTTTTCAAAATAAAAGGTCCTGATCTAAACATGTGAGAGATAATATTTTGATATTTTGTTGCATTAAGATAAATCATATGGACAATATGAGCGATACTCGTCCAAAGAAGTGCCCATGCTGAGTAGTGATGAATATTTCTAAACAACCCACGATAATATCCAATTTCCATAATGGGAAGTGTGCCTCTGTAATATCTAAACCATCCAGAGATTAAAAGAAGTGTCATTGAAATGAGGAAAAGTATGGTTATTGGATTTTTAGTAATCCCTTTTTTGGTAAATCCTAAAACAAAACCCACAACCATCGCAGCATACATAATAACCCCGACTAAAAAGTGGTATTGATACATTTGTCCTCTAATAACACGGGAGAGAATAAAACGAGCCCCTGCCCCTGCATCGATTTCTGCTATTGGAAATGCAAAGTCCATTACATCCTTCATGAGATTAGGAACAGAAAAAGCTGTACAACCCAACCACCCCGTTACCCCAAGAAAAATAGCCATCATAAAAATAGCCCAATGATTTAATTTTAAAATCCAATTTAACCACTCTTTTTTTATGGTTAATAGGAACTTTTTTATTGTTAATTGCATACATTGTCCTTATAATGCTTTTGTGGGCTTAAAGAGATAAGTGTTTTAATAAAAAGTGTTAAGAAGATAAAAATAATCAACCCAAAAACGTAATATATGGATGGCTTTAAATCTTCCATATAGAGTTTTTTTCTCTTAGAAAAGAGTTCACTCTCATACTGTGTAAACTCTCTAAGACTTCTTACAAAAGAGTACGTTGCCCTTTTTTTAAATGTTTCAAAATCAATCTCTTTGGCATACAGTAAATCTTTTTTTGCACCTTCAAGGTTATTTTGAAATACTTTGATTTTTGAGCTAAGATAATATGCCTTAGCAACGACTTTTTTATCAGAAGATGTTAATATCATCTCGTTGCATAGCGTTAAAAGCTCATCAAGATTATTTTTTTGATCAAGTCGTGTTTCAATACTTTCAAATTTTTGAAGGTATTCCACAGGGTAAGTATATGTATCTTTTGGTCTTTGAAATTTTGGAGTATACAGTGCATAATAGCCTGAGATGCCGCTCATAAAGACGACAAACAGCAAAGCGTTTAAAAAGATTCGCATGTTGGTTTTACAATCGATTCCAGTGGTGCAGGTTTACCAAAAACATAACCCTGTACATAATCAGCACCTAAAGCAATGACGATATCAAGAATTTCTTGATTTTCAACAAATTCAACAATAGATTTTTTTTCATTTTTTTGAATGGCGAGAATAAAAGCACCCAATGTCTCCTTTTTTGCCTCATCTTTATCAATTCCCGTTACCATACTTCCATCAATTTTAATAAAATCATATAGTCCATTTGAGCGATAAATTTGTTCAAAGTTTGAAAAACCAGCCCCAAAGTCATCTAAGGCAAATTGATATCCACACTCTTTTTTAAGTGCAATCATCTCTTTAATAGCACTATTTGGGGTATTAATTGATTCAGCAACCTCCAAGATACATTTACTTGTATCAAAGTTTGCATAAGTAGATAGTTCTCTTAAATAGCTCCATAACCCTTCATTGAGTTCTATTGAAGAGATATTGATAGAAAACGAGAACGTAGGATGTGCTAATTGGTAATCTTGCATTTTTTCAAGAATGCATTTAGCCATTGCAAAGCGCTGATGAGGAGTAATCTCACTCATAAAATCTTTTGGGCTTTCTATCTCATTCTTATAGTTTATTCGAGAAAGAATTTCATAGAACTCAACTTTGAATGTCTTACAATTAACAACAGGATGTGCAAATTGCAATAAGTGGTCGTGAATAATTTGTGAAACGATTTTTTTCATTTTTTCTCTTTTTTAAAAATTAACTTGCATTGAAGCAATAACTCGTCTAGGCTCACCTAAAAACAGTTGAGAACCTCTTGTGCTTGCTGTACCGAATCCATCCATTGATCCTGCTGCAAAGACTCCTGACCAATATTTTTCATTGGTGATATTGTTGATGGTTAGTCTAAAGGTTGTTTTATCCCCTAGTAGGTGTTTTGTAATGTAGCGCATCCCTAAATCAATTGTAAAATAATCACGAGCATATTGTGTATTGGCTTCATCAATGGGCCTATCATCGGTATAATGAAAATTCGCACTAAAGCCTAGCGTGCCTGTGTTAATCGGAAGCAGATAGTCAAGCAAGATGTTGTATTGCCACTCAGGAACACCAATAATCTGTTTGTTTTCGAGTGTTGCTAATTTTGCATTTTGAAGTTCGGCATCAAGATATGTTACTCCGCCTAAAAGACTTAAATTATCTATGAGTTTTCCACCCATCATCAACTCTACACCACGATTTCTTTGTTCACCTTTTTCGGCATAAATTCCATCGTCTCCTAGATAGGCAATAGGACGAATGATTTGAAACAATGCCGTTGATAAATCTATCTTATCAAGAGATGCTTTTGCTCCAATTTCATACTGTTTGCTTCGAGATGGTTCTAAAACTATACTACTACCATCTGAGTTAGTTCCAGAGGAACCTGCTTGAATTGCATCCGCATAGGTAAAATAGAGGTTTAGATTATCAAGGGGTTTATAAATCAAACTAGCAGCATAACTTTGTCCTTGGTCATCATAGGTTTGAGATTTTACCCCAGAAGAGGAGTAGCTGTATTGATTAAACCAACTGTTACTAAAACTTAGAATTGTTTGCCACTGCTTGTTCAAGGTAATCACATCGCCTAGCATTAGGCTATTGACATTATTAAGAGAAGATTTATACCGAGGGGCTGAGCTTACAAATGTTGTTGGTTCAGCAAAGAGAGTAGGATTGTAAATATTTGATACGCCTAAAATTGCACTTGAAGCGCCTGTGTTTAGATTAGAATACCCAATAAGTTGATAGCCATTCCCCCCCAAAGAAAGCGTATGTTGCGTATCAAGAAAATCAAGCTCACTTCTCACCTGTGCCATAAAGCTTTGGATATCCGTTCGCCCTGGAGCAGATATGGTTGATTGTACCGCTTGATACCCTCCTGTATTGTCCATGAAGGTATTGCTTACACCATAAAGACTTCTATCTGCTCTTTGGTATAAATACCCTCCCTCAAAATACAAATCTGGGTTAATACTGTATTTTAGTTTAGCACTTGCCGTTGTAGTTTCCAAATCCATGCCTGCATACTTTTGTCCCAATCCTTTTGTTGAGCTATCTACGGAATCAGGGAGTAAATAACGAGCAACGCCCCCATTAAGGATAGGCATAACAAATGTTCCAGCGTATCCCTCTTTTTTATAGTTATAGTGACTAAAATTAGTTTCAACGACAGCACTATCGTTTACATGCCAATCCAAGGCAATGGCAACAAGTTCACGTTCAAGCTTGCTATCACTTATATACCCTTCTCCACCTTGCTTAACTAGATTAATGCGATACCCTACAATGCCTTCTCTTCCACCAAAATCACCATGTATGCCAAAAATAGCATCACTTAGATATGTTGTGGAGAGTGTATTGTAAGGTGTGGATGTAGGTCGTTTTTCAATAAAGTTGTAAATACCCGATGGTGTTTGTGGACCAAAAAGTGTTCCTGCAACACCGTTTAAAATATCAACTCTTTCAAATTGTTCCATAGGCTTTGCTGTTACCGCAAAAACATGTAATCCATCATAGAAGGTATTAGACACCACATCGGAACGAAAACCTCGTGTTTGTGGTCGTCCAACCTCTGCACCGCCACGCATTTCAATTTGTGCAGAAGTGGAGTATTTGATAATATCTTCTAGCCCAATGGCTTGCTGATTGGCTATTACCTCTTTGGATACTGAATGAATTTGATAAGGGATATTTGCATTTTTTAAACTTCCTAAAAGACCTATGTTTTGATACTCATTAAGAGGTGATGGTTTTTCTTTTGATTCGGTGCTAGATACTGTTTTGATAATTTCCAATGGTTCCTTATCAGAAGCTACAACGCTATCACAAATAAGAAGGGCACACAGTGAATAGAGACAAAATGTTGTTTTATGCACAATTTTACCTTTGTAATGTATTCATTCAAGAGTCCCAAGTGGACTCTTTGATTAACACATTACGCTGTTTTTTCAGTTTCATCAGCCTTTAGTGGCTCCTCTTGCGTATCCTCTTTTTTTGCCTGCTCACCTTCAAAATAAGCATTTAAAATTTTGCTTAATTTTTCATCGCTTTTAGCCCACTCAATTAAGGCCGTTCTCACATTTTTCGTTTTTAATTCAAATGTTTCGGCTAATTGAGCTAAGTTTTGTTCTTTTAAAAAGAGTTTTTCAATCTCTTTCTTGTTTGCCTCCAAATAATCAACCCTGTATCGAGAACATTTGTTTGATACAACCTCAGCACTTAATTCATATTTTTTCACAAGTTCTGAAGGCTTCATGCCTTTTTGGTAATCTTCTACGAGATTTTTAACTTTTTCAGCCTCTTTTTCCTCGTTATACTCTTGAACTAAAGCTCTTCTTGCATATCCTTTTTGAAGATATGTGTCGATGATTTTTTCAAACCCTTCTTCTGCTTTATCAATTTCGGCTTGAAGCTTCGCCTGTTCTTGAATCATCTCCATAGCTTGATCTGTCTCACCATTTTTAGAGAGAAACATAATTTGCGTGAGCATATACTCCATAATGCTAGAGAGTTTGTTTAATTTCTCCAACACACCTTTAATGTTTTTAGACGAGCTTAAGGTAATACCTAAATCACGCTCACCTGAAAAACGAGCAGCATTAACCCCTGCTCTGATTTTATAAATCAAATTGATGTTTGTTTTCCGAGCATTAAAATCATTGACCCCTAAATCAATATTTTCAATATCGCTTAGGATATTTTCTTTGATTTCTGCCGCTTTTTGTGCGAAATCACTTTGTTTTTGTTTTTGTTTTGCCATAAAGACTCCTTTGTTAAGATGGTTTTTTTGAGTTGATTGTTTTTATTTGAGAATGTGGTAAATGAGTGATAAAGTACACCTTTTGTTATGGCATACAAAATTACCTAAGTATGTATATAAGAAGAGTCTTGTCAAGCAAGAACTCTTAATATTTTAATCATTAATTCATGAAATTGAATTGTGTAGTTTTACCTTTTTCCTAAGAGAAGGAAAGGGATTCTAGGCATACCCTCTTTTATGGGTTTTTCTCCCAAAGGAATCCAAGTGGATACCTGACCTCATCTTGCGATGGGCGATAGTATTTTATATAAATACTATTATAAAATTTCAAATAATTATAATTTTATTAAACTTTATAAAATATTAATTATTTACTGTTTTTAATGGATTTTAATTCTTTGAAAATTTCTTCATAATTTTCCATTATTTCATTGACTTGTTTTTGCATCGCAGAAACTTCATCTCTGCATGTTTGCGTTTGGGCGTAAATATTTAAGGGGTCATCTTTAGAGAGTTGTACATATTCATTACCATATAAAGAAACCAATTCAAGTTCACCCTTAAGTGCCCTACTCTTTATTGTTACTTTACCAATGCTTTTTAGCTCAGCATATAAATCAACAGGAACGAGGATGTGGTCTTTTTGTAATGATTGAAAAACTTTTCCATTTTCACTTGCTTCAAAATAATCTTCCAAGATAAAACGAATTGTTTTACTCATATTAACGCCTTGCCCAGAGAGTTCCATTTGGTTGATTTTATGAATTAAGTGCGCTGGCAATGAAATTGAGATATTTTTTGTGAGCAATAATGGGCTTGTGTTTTTTTTACTCTTTTTAGATTTTCTTAAATTGGCTTCCATAATGTTAGACACCTTTTTTTCTAATATGAATTTAGAGAAATAGTATAACATATTTTTTTTTCTATTTTTTTCTTTATTTGCTAAAAACTTATTTTTCAGATTGAAAAAAACTTATTTTTATAATATAATACATCATATTATTTATGAAATAGTAATTTTATATAATTATGTATTTTTATATTATAAATTTTATGAAAAAAGGGGTTGTTTTTGTATTGTATTCATTCTGACACACCTTATATAGATATTAACACTAAGACAATAGAGGAGCTCAACAAAGAGCTTAGTTACCTCAACCCTCTTCTTTTACATTATGCAAATCAGATTCTTAAAAAACAATATCAATTGATTGCTTGTGGGTTAGGTCCTGATATTGAATGCATCCCTTATGTTCCCAAGTCAATCAATTCATGTGAAATTAGTATTGTATATATAAAAGCATAGGTGAGTCAAAGATATCGTTTTTGAACCTTTTTCGATAGCTTTGATTCTCTTATGTTTTTAAAATTACACGAGGAAAAATCAAAAGGATATCGCCAATGCAACATGCACATATTAATCTTGATGAAAAAACACCAGCAGAGTTACGCACACTGCTTACTTTAGTTCAAACGGGCACATTACCTTATGAAGAGAAATCTTATTGGGTCAAACAAATCAATGCCAAACTTAATCATAAAACGCTTGATAGGGAAAAAGCTAAACAAATCTATGAGCAAATTGAAGAAGGCATGGCTGATATAAGTGATATGGGAAACTAAAAAATGACCTATGGTGAAAAACGAATTCAGAGGCAGAACTCAATTAATTTCAAAAAAGAGATTGAAGATATTACGAATAAATTAGGAGACACTGGTTCTTTGCCTCCTCGACTTCCTAAACATGAAGCCATAGCCTACTACAACGAAAAATTGAGAAAAGAGTTTATCTCTGCTTCAAAAAGCAAAAACAATCAACCGCTAAAACCAAAAATCATAGATTTATACTAGGAGAAAACATGAGTGGTTATATACAACTTCACACGTCTACCGTAAAAGAGCTTATCGCAACACTTCAACGCCTACATCCTAATGCGGTTATTAAGGTAGCAGAAACTCAAAATATCCCCTTAAAAAAAGAGAAGCGCTCTTTGGTTTTAAGTATGTTTTACAACGACAAAGAAGTTGTTTTTCAAACGGAAGGGTTTTCCATAAACCAATAGTTCTTAATTTTACATATAAAAAAAGTCAAATATTTATAAAGGAAAAGAATGATTTTAAAAGAGCTAACAGAAGAACAAATCGATTTTTCAATCGATTTGATTTTTATTCATTTAGGATGCTATTTTGAAGATGAAGAGTGTCTATTGAACAATCTTTCTCATGACACTAAGATTGGGGATATTTTCGATGAAATCATCACCCAGAAAGGTTTAAGTATTAGAGAGCTCATCAAAGATGTTGCAAAAGGAAATGCTATCTCTATTAAATTACCCAATGCTCCATCTTCTTTAGAAATTGGCGAATGTATACAGCAACTTGAAAATATTAAAACAATGACAGAGATTGATATTTCTCCCATTCTTAATTTTTTTGCTCCATTATCCATTCGAGAAATTTGTGCATTTCAGGTACCTAGTGTTGATTTTCAACATATTTTATTACATGAAAGGACTTTTTAAATGAGAATGGAAGTAGTCACTCATGACAAAATGATTAGTTTAGGGTTTTTAGCAAAAAACCTTTTTGTAAAACATGTCCTAGTAGTTGATGAAGACGGTCAGTCATTTGACACACTGCAAACGGTGCAAGCAGACACGTTAGAAAAAATCAAAGCAATGCCGACAGAAGGTGGATTTACACAAGAGATAAAAGATGGTGCCATTTGTGCCTTTTCAAGCATGAACGTTGGTGATAAATTTCTTTGTCTTGATGCATGGGTCACTAATTATCAATCAGAAGAAGCAAAGTTATACTGGGAGGTTCAAAGATTGTGCAATGAAGGACATGCACTACAAGATGCATCTAAATTAGCCAATCAATGGATTAAAGAACAAAGAAAAGAATCCCCCATTAAAAAGGAGAATAAAGATGTCTGAAAAGGATGCATTATTGTCAGAAAAAGAATGTATTGAAAATCCAATAAGCAAAGATAATAACGCCTATCTTAGCTATATTCGTCTGCTTGAAATGCGAGTTGAGCTTTTAAACGACAAACTCAAAGCGTATCAAAACGCTACGTGTACTTCGATTTGTACAGAGCTTATACAAAATCTTTATACAAACCATAAGTTAGATGAACGAAATATGCAAGATATTTACGATGCATGTGAAAAATTTTCCCTCCTTATTGAGAGCAAAAATAGCATTATTCAAAATTTACAATACCTTCTTACAAAAAAAGACACATACCAAAGAGAAAGTAAATCTGACCTTTTATTAGCAAGAGAAGAGGTTTGCGATTTAATGAATATTGTGCAACAAGCGATTGATAACCCAGCAGGGGCTGAACCTCCAAAGTGGAAAGAGTTTAAAAAATCACTTTGGGCAGGAGAAAAAGTTTTTAGCGACTCAATCATTCAATGTGTTGCATGTAATGGTTTTTATGTACGAAGCCATGATTATTGCCCTATTTGTGCAGGAAAAAGCAATGTTAATTAATGGCTACACCACATCAAACGATTACGAAGCGCTCTTTGAGCTCATGCAGAC
>SAAR01000097.1 GCA_009916335.1 Erysipelotrichia bacterium
GTATCAGCGCCTCGCCATGGTAGGCACACGATTCCCGGGCCAGGCGACGGCGATAGTCTGACGTGTGCGTCTGTGGCGCAAGCAGCTCGCGCAAACTGTTGGCGTAACGGAGGCTGGTATCCCGTAACGTCTTGGCCGTCCATGTGAGGCCGCCGAACATCTGGCCGTGATCGATGAGCAGATAACGGTGTTTCCCCAAACGCAGCAGGTTGCCCAAATGACGATCGGTGTTTGCAATCCAATCATCGAAAGCCATAAATGAAATCAACTGAAATGTTATCCATTCCCCAACTATGTAAATCATCTAACATTTTTAACACATCTTTTTTTCGATGCTTACGATTCATATAAGTAAGTAAAGAATCTTGTAAAGATTGAACACCTAACGAAATACGATTTACTCCATGACGCTTCATGATTTCTACTTTACTTTGGGTCAATGATTCAATATTTGATTCCACTGTGTATTCTAACACGTTTTCTCTGTATTCATCTAAGAAGGTCAGTAAACATTCTAACTGTTCCTCATTCAAACAGCTTGGTGTACCACCACCTAAATAAATCGTTGTTATCTTTTTATCTTTTATTTTTTGTTTACATTCATTATTAATCTCTTTAAGCCACGCATTTACCGATGATTCCTGATAAATATTTCGCTTAAAGTCACAATAATAACAAATAGATGAACAAAAAGGAACGTGTAAATATAAATAATGCATAAGTTACTCCTTAGTATCGTTAACGATCAAATCTGCAAATTGCACAATGAATTCCTTACAAGACATTTTATTGATAGAAAAGCCTAGATAAGCAAAATGATTGTGGTTCACGTTTTGTAGAGCCGTACGCATACACCTCTCAACTCGTGATGAAGTTGTATGATTCTCTCTAGCAATTTTATCACAAATTTCAACAAGTTTCATACGAGATTGTTTGCTTTTCATTAAAATGGCTTCTTTTAAGTATTGAAACCCTAAAACAGTTGTAGAAATACCGATGTATTTTAAATACTTAATCGTTGTTTTTTCTAATGAGTGTTGTACAATCCTATCCTGATTCTGTGTTTGTATCCATTGTAAAAAGGTTAAGAAATCAAGTGGCTGATTCATAATTTTACAAGAAGATAGTTTTCTTAATTCTTTATGCACTAAAGTATGTATATCACTACAAGCAAATAATAGTTTTATAGGATAATCCTTTTGTAAGAGAATTAACTGTTTCAAGATGGCAAGATGATCTTGGTATTCTCCTATCTCATCAATAATAATGATTGTATTTTTTTGCTTTACGAATGATTTGCAATCAAAATGATTTATATTTGTAGATAATCCTTCCAGTTTAAATATATCATTCATATAATCACAATTTAGAAAACACTTCATGAGATTCATATTTCGTGATAATAAATAAACGCTATTATCCATTCTTTTTTCCCTTAATCAACAGGAGTAAACACATATTTCTTTCCTATTTTTATTTTGTGATAAAACTTCAATTCGACTAATTGTTCCATTGCTTTTCTCGCCGTTTCATAACTTACTTGATGCATCTTCATATATTGTGCAATTGTATAGAAATGATTTTTTTGTGAACACTGTAAATAAAATGTCATCTGTTTAACATTACAAGTAGGATACAAGGAAAGTAACTCTTCCATGTCCATCTGCTCAAAAACCGTACTTTTCAACTGTACCACATTATAAAGTGAATGAAAATAAAAGGTATCAAGGAAATCACGAAAATATTTACTTAAATCTTTCGTTTCGCAAATAAATAAATCTTTTTTATCTATTTTCTCAATGATTTTATACCAATGATATTTCTTGTTTACTTGCAAATATAAAGCGATGAAATCTAAATCATCAATCAGCATATATAAAACAAACACCTTAATCAATAACAATTCTTCACTCATTAAAAATTTAAATAAAGTTTGTGATATGGAAAGATGGTTTAAATGAATATATTTAAGCAAGAGATCCTTACTTGCTAAATTGGCATCTCCCCCACAGAAATTCACTGGTTTATCCTCTTGTAAACTTAAATCGTAAATCCGCAACATCTTATGAAATAAAGTTTTATTCATCGTTAGATAATGTTGGTGTTCATCAAAATGCAAGTCATAACGAAATAGTTTTCGATACGCTAAAATATCTTGCCAAATCAAATCACAGGCAGTAGGTCGATAAATATTTAAAAGTTGCATTCGATCATAATATTCTTCTTCACTATAAATTGTATAATCATTCATTTTATCACCTTCTTTATTGTAGCAGTTTAATAGGTAAAGTGGTGATATGCGACAAAACTTGTCATTCCTATACAAAAGAAGATATTTAAAATGAAATTTCACATGACTTTGTTTGCAATACAAAAAAAGTTTTTAACACACTTTTCTGTATGCTAAAAACACTTTTTCTCTAAATAATAATCGTCCATGACATAACCTTCCCCAATTTCATTCACAGCTTCATCAAAGATAGTAAATCCCATTTTTTGATAAATTGCTAATGTGTCATGATTATATTTATTGCAAGTTAACCAAATACTCGTTAATCCATTATTTCTCATCAATTGTTCGATATACATTAAGGTCTGTCTTGCATAACCTTTGCCTCGCTGTTGTTTTTCTATATACAATTTGCTTAAAAACAAACGTGGTTGCTCTTTATGAATGGTAAAAAAACCAATCATTTGTTTTTCTTTATAAATACCATAAAACTCATAATTTTCATTAAGGATTGCATCTTGTATCGCCTCTTCACTTAAAAACTTATTTAGCATATAAGAAACTTGTTGTTCGCCAATGATTGCAGTGAAATGTTCATACCAAATCTGTGCAGCTTTCACGCTCAGTTCATGAATATCCACTTTACTTGTTATAAGCTGAAAGTGAATTTCTTTCATTATTCGTCCTCCATGGAAAGAACAGCCATAAATGCCTCTTGTGGAATATCCACACTACCCACTGACTTCATACGTTTTTTACCTTCTTTTTGTTTCTCTAACAACTTCTTCTTACGCGAAATATCTCCACCATAACATTTCGCCAATACATTTTTACGCAATGATTTAATATTAGTACGAGCAATAATTTTACCACCAATCGCAGCTTGAACAGGGATTTCAAATTGATGTTTAGGAATCAGTTCTTTTAACTTGCTTGTTAATTGACTTCCTCGATGGTAAGCAAAATCACGATGGACAATAATACTTAATGCATCGACTACTTCGCCATTTAATAAAATATCCATTTTCGCTAATGCACTTGTTTGATAGCCGATGAGTTCATAATCAAAAGATGCATACCCTTTCGTGCATGATTTTAAACGATCAAAGAAATCAAAAACAATTTCTGCTAATGGCAATTCATAAATAACATTCATTCGATTGGCATCAATATAAACCATATCTTTGTAAATACCACGTTTCTTTTGACACAATTCCATAATTGCCCCGACATAATCATTAGGTACCATGATCGTTGCTTTTACATAAGGTTCTTCAATATGATCAATTTTTTGTGCTTCTGGCAACATAGATGGATTATCCACTTTAATCATCGTCCCATCATTCATATACGTATGATAAACAACAGAAGGAGAAGTGGCAATCATATCAATATTATATTCACGCTCTATTCTTTCCTGGATCACGTCCATATGTAATAAGCCTAAGAATCCACAACGAAAACCAAAACCTAGTGCCTGTGAGGTTTCTGGTTCAAATTGTAAGGAAGCATCATTTAATTGTAGCTTTTCTAAAGCATCTCTTAAATCATTATATTTCGCATTATCCACTGGATACAACCCACAATACACCATTGGATTCATTACACGATACCCTGCTAATGCTTGTTTGGCAGGTTGTTTATGATTGGTAATCGTATCTCCTACTCGTACATCTTTAATGGATTTAATCGCTGCACTAATCCAGCCAACTTCCCCACAAACTAATTGCTCTTTTTTAACTTCCTTAGGATTACGAATACCTACCTCTAACACTTCGTACACTGCATTTGTTGCCATAAAGCGTATTTCATCGCCTACTTTTATACTACCTTCTTTAATACTGACAAAAGCAATGACACCACGATATGAATCATATAAAGAATCAAATACAAGTGCTTGTAAAGGAGCATTTATATCCCCTTTAGGAGATGGAACGTGGGCAACGATAGCTTCCAATACATCTTCTACATTTAATCCACTTTTGGCACTAATCAAAGGTGCATAAGAGGCATCTAAACCAATCACATCTTCAATTTCTTGTTTTACGACATCAGGTTGTGCACTTGGTAAATCAATTTTATTAATAACAGGTAAAATTTCTAAATCATTGTCTAACGCCAAATACACGTTTGCCAATGTTTGTGCCTCAATCCCTTGTGCTGCATCAACTACTAAAACAGCCCCTTCACAAGCGGCTAAAGAACGAGATACTTCATAAGTAAAATCGACATGTCCTGGTGTGTCAATTAAATGAAAAATATATTCATTTCCATCTTTACTATTATATTTTAACTGTACTGCATTTAATTTAATGGTAATTCCACGTTCTCTTTCCAGATCCATTGAATCTAATAGCTGTGATTTCATCTCACGTTGTTCAACGGTTTCTGTAAACTCTAAAATACGATCAGCTAACGTTGATTTACCATGATCAATATGAGCTATAATGGAAAAATTTCTAATGTTCTTTTGATTCATGAAGAATCTCCTTTCACTCTATTTATTTAATGAAATGTCGCTTGGCAAGATCAACAAAGAAAAACTGTGCTATGCATGCCACAATACAACAAATAACTCCTTGCATGAAGTTAAAACCAACTCCTCCTAAGGCACTAATGTAACCAAATAGAAGTGTGTCAGCTAAATAATAGCCTAATACCATGATCACTAAACCTAGTAAATAGGCAAAAGAACGCATGGCTCCTTTGACATGTTGAACAACAAATGCTATTAACAAACCTTCTAAACCTTTAATGATAAAAGTAAATAAGGCATATTGCGAAAACCCTAAAAACAAATCAGCGGCTGCACTTCCTACACCACCTACTAGAAAAGCTAATGCAGGATTTAAAATAGAAGCAAACAGCATCACTGCACTATCCCCCAAATTCACATAACCGAATTGACCAATAGGAATAGCCACAAAAGCAGTTAACACAAAAATCACTGCCATTCCAAAGCCACATAATACCATTTTTTTAATTTCTTTATTTTTCATAATCTATTCCCCTTCTATTAAATTTCTTCCAGCACCATTAATGAAGTCTTTTGCACTACACTTCACTTTTCCTTCTAGCTGTACCTGTAATAATTCAATACTACCATCTATACACTGCAAATACAGTTTTTTATTTTCTACATACAATCTTCCAACATCATGAAGTACGTCCTTTTTCCCTTTGATTGCTTCATGAATTTTTAGTTTTTTATCATGGACCATAAGATAGCCTACTGGCCAGCTAATCAAGCCACGAATTTGATTGTACACTTTTTGCACACTGCGATTTGCATCAATCTTTTCTTCTTCCTTACTAATATTATAAGCAAAGGTTGCTTCTTCTTCCTTTTGTTTTATGAAATGTGCATTTCCTGCTATTAATAAAGGAATTGCCTCTGCTATCGCACTCGCTCCACATTTCATTAATTTATCATGTAAGGTAGCTGTTGTATCGTTTTCTTCAATGACTACTTCCTTTTGCAACATGTAATCCCCAGCATCCATTTGTTTAACCATTCGCATAATGGAAACCCCTGTTTTCTCATACCCCTCAATAATTGCTTTGTGAATAGGGGCACCTCCTCTTAGTTTCGGTAATAATGAGGCATGCACATTTAAACTTTCATATTTTGGAAACTGCAATAAATGTTCAGGAATCATTTGTCCATATGCACAAGTAACAATTAAATCAGGTTGCCACTGTTTGATTTTCTCATAATCATCTTTAATTTTAATTGGTTGAAACACTTCAATTCCATGCTCAAGAGCAAACGCTTTTACAGGAGTAGCACTTACTATTTGTTTTCTACCTATTTTCTTATCAGGTTGTGAAACAACACCAACCACATCATAGCCTTCTTTTAATAATTGTTCTAAAATTGCAGTCGCAAAAATAGGTGTACCCATAAAAACAATACGCATATAACCACTCCTTCTCTTAACATTACAATTATAACTAAAAATGCACAAAATGCAAAAGAAAAAGGACTACAATAAGTCCAAACTTAATCAATCATCAATTCAAATATACTTGAGAGCGTTTCCACAGTAAAATCTATACACCCTTTTAATGCATCAGATGTACTTTTCGCTAATGAAGATGCATGATTTTCTTCGATTTGATTTAAACTGCTTTTTTTCTCTACCTCACTCACTACCTGATCACTTTTAATCTGTGCTTGAAAATGATCTAACTGTGCTTGTTGATCGATTGTTTCAGGTTCACTGATACTTAAACCAATCATCACTAAAATAACTAGTAAGATTCCATCATAGATAAAACGTCGCATTTGATCACCCAAAATATTGTATAATAGCTTGTGCTAATAAATTTGTCGAATTACTAATTTCATCATATGTGTTTTGATCACTACCGACTTCTATTAAAACACTATTAGGATAAACCTCTTGATTATAGTAAGCTTCTCGTGTCATCGCTTGTTTTATTACCCCTTCTTGAAGAGTGTTAATGCGTGCTGTCAAATCATTAGATAAAGCACTTACCTGTTCCACATTTTTTGATAATCCACCAATGACAAACATCATTTTCGCATAATTTTTACCATTGATATTTACATACGAGCTTTCACGAGGGACACTATCACGATGAAAATCAATAATTAAATCAAAGCCACCATAATTGACTAATGCTTCATTTAAATAATAATAACTAGCACGATAGCTAGAGTTATAATCTAACCCTTGATTTTTAAGCCACGCTGAAAAATCATTGCTCTCATACACAACTTGAATCCCTGCACTCTGTAATTGATTAGACAATGCAATACTTGCATCAATGACTGTTTTATTATCCTGATATGCTTCTTGTTGATGCGTGTTATAAATATACACTTTCTTTTGTGAAGTAACTTGTGGCACCACACCATCATTTTGTGTGCTATTTTCTTTTTTAGAATTATCTACATAAGTACCACTGGATTCTTCCACTTTGTTATGCTCTACATTACTTAAAGTAACCCCATCCGCAACCTTCAATAAATTTAATTGCTCTTTGATTGAGATTTCACTTAATTTATGTTCATATACCTTTGAAGTGATGAACGATTCATCAAGTCCTAAAAAGGTAGGTAACGCACTAAAAAAAGGCGTTAAAAATAATAAATATGTAAATAGACATACTTTCACAAAGATTTTGACAGAAGTTTTCAATCAGCCACCTCATTGCATTGTATGAGTAGGCATTTTGTTTTATTCTATAATTGATCATAGTTAGGATGGATAACATGATTTAATGCATCACTAATAATAGCGACTAAACAAGTTAAATCATCATCCATATTTTTAGGAGTAACTACTAAATCTATATCCATCGCATCTTTCATTTCATGCATCAAAGCCACCTTATCTAATTTTTGTAATGTTTCTTTAAGAATGGTCCCTATTGAAGTAACGGTGGCAACCCCAATTGCAATAACTGGTACATGTAATGTTTTTTCACTTAACTCACTGCGATGATTTCCTACCCCACTTCCAGGTTTTATCCCTATATCGTTAATTTGTATAGCATGATTAATGCGGCTTGTACAACTCGTTGCCAATGCATCAATCGCTATGACAAGATCAGGTTGAAATAAGGAAGAAACACTAGCCACCACATCTGCACTCTCTAGTCCTGTTTGCCCCATAACACCAGGAGAAATGACTGCCACATTTCTTGTCCCTTCTAATAATTCATATTTTTTATCTGCATATAAATGTGAAGTAACTAAAATTTGATCACTACATTTAGGTCCTAACGCATCTGATACAACATAGCGATTTCCTAAACCAATAATTAAAATACGCTTTATTTCCTTATTGATTTTCTCCATCAATAATTGCATTTCCTCAATAACTATCCCTGCTATATTCGCCCTTTTTTTTGCATCATGCATCTTCTCATATTCAATTGTTACATAATTCCCAATCGCTTTTTGTAAAATATTATCTGCTGTTTTTACTTGTACATGTACTACTTTACATTCACAAGCCTCTTTAATCACACATGAAATTGTATCATCGTGATGCTCTTTTACAATTAACTCATCACAAAAATCGGTTCTCAATTGTAATCCTTCATCGTTCATATTTTTTACACCTCAAAAATAGTATGGTAAAATTCACAGGTTTTATTGCATTTTATAATAAGTTTTGTTATAATTTTATGGCACATGAAATTAGGAGGTGTCGAAATGCCTAACATTAAATCACAGAAGAAACGTGTTATTACAAACAACAAAAGAAACTTAGCTGTTGCTTCTCAGAAATCAAACTTGAGAACTGCTCTTAAAGCTGTTGTAAAAGCAGTAGAAGCTAACGATAAAGACGCTGCTGTTAAAGCTTACTCTGTTGCTAGTTCTAAATTAGATAAAGCAGTATCAGATAAAGTTTACCACAAAAACTATGCAAGTCGTCAAAAAGCACGTTTAAGTAAAGCAATCAACAACATTGCTTAATGAATAAACAAGCATGAAAAAACATACCCACTGCGGTATGTTTTTATTATCTCTATCCATTTTCAATATCTTTATTTTCGTCCATTGGAACTACGCTCGCTAATCCCCCTAACGAAGTTTCTTTTAATTCAACAGCTATTTTCTTCCCTGTGTAATTCATCGTATTCACAACCATATCAAAGCTTACTTTACTTTTGCGAAGATTTCCTAAGTGTTTCATTAAAAAAGCGTTATCCATACTTCGTAAAGCAGCAACTGCATTACGTTCAATGCAAGGAATCATCACATATCCTCCGACAGGATCACAAGTCAGTCCTAAATGATGTTCCATTCCTACTTCAGCAGCACACTCTATTTGCATATCATTCAACCTTTGAATATAAGCAATTGCCGCACTAGCCATACTACATGCTGCACCTATTTCAGCCTGACAACCTCCTTTTGCCCCTGAGATTGTGGCGTTATGTTTAATGAGATTACCAAATAAGCCTCCCACTTTCAAACTATCAACAAGGGTTTGTTTGTCAACTCCTTTATTATTGTAGTAATAATACATCAATGCAGGTAAAACACCACTACTTCCTAATGTAGGGGCTGTTACTGTTATTCCTCCAGATGCGTTTTCCTCAGCCGCTGAGTAGGCATAGAAAGAAATTAACATTTTGCTACGTTCTTCATAATCCATACGATTCGCAATATCAAACAACTTTTTAGCACAACGTTCAAGTTTTAACTTACCTGGTAATAAACCTTCTTTACTCAAACCTATTTCCACTGTCTGCAACATCTGTTCTAAAATAGTAAACATATATGTATCAATATCTTCACATTCATTGATGTAATCAATAAAACGAATACGTTTGTTTTTACAATACTGTTTAATTTCATCTAAATACTGATGAGGATATACCTCTTTAGTATCATTTATGACTTCTTCTCCTTTGATGACAATCGCTCCACCACCAACTGAAAAAACCGTCCATTCGCCAAGCAAACATGTATCATTATATGCCTGTAACACCATTGTATTAGGATGTTCTAAGGTGGTTGTTTCATAGTGAAAATGCACCTCACATGAAGTAGGGGCTAAGGTCTTCTTAATAATGTAATCCGTTAAATGCCCTTTTCCTGTCAGTGCTAATGAGCCATATAAATGTGCTTGATAGTTTGTAGCACAAGCATAAGCCTCTTTAAATTTTAAACAGGCTTTTTGTGGACCTAGTGTATGTGAACTAGAAGGTCCTGGTCCAATCTGATATAATTCTTTTAATGATTTCATCTATTTCCCTCTTTCAATTAAAAACATTTCAAAACCGAACTTCTTATCTATTTTACCAGCTTTTATTTTTTGGTCTAAACAAGCTAAATCATTTAATGAACGTGATAATTCACGCTCATTAATATACCCACAATGCTCTAAATTTTTACTAACACGAAATGGGTGAGCATTTAATCTACTTGCTATTTCACTTTTATTCAATCCTGCTATTTGTAATATTTTTACCTGATGTAAAAAACGATATTGCGAAGCCAACATTGCAATTAATGCAATTGGATCAATATTTTGGGCATTGAAATCAAGCCAATATCGATACGCACGAGCAAAATCATGACGCAAGATTGCTTGAAAAATATCAAAAACATTATCATCCATTAAACGCATGACTAAATTTATAACATCTTCTTTTTCAATCTGTTTTGCATATAAAGACAGTTTATCCAACTCACTAATAATTCTTGCTGGTGAATAACCGATTCGATAATAAAATTCTTGTAAAGCGTCCTTACTCAGCACAACTTGTTTCTTTTGACAATATTCTTTAATAAACTTCTCTCTTGTAAAATCATCAAACATAGAAAACTGCAAAACTTTGGCTTCTTTATTTAAACGTTTTACAATTTTTTTACGACTATCTAATTTAGCCTGATTGCAAGTGAAAATCAAAATAGTCGATTCATTCGGTGCATCTAAATAGCGATTCAACACTTCTAAACCAGCTTTATCATCACTTCCTTGTGCAGATAAAAAAGTAGCCTGGTGAATCACTACTGCTTTATAATCACTAAAAAAAGGAATGGTTTGTGCATCTGCAATGATTTCTTCCATACTTGTTTTACTAGCATCAAAGATGGAAGTATTCATTTCCTTTTCAAAGGTAATATGTTTTTCAATAATGCGATCCAATTCCTTTTTTATTAAATAGTGTTCTTCGCCATATAGTACATAAT
>SAAR01000561.1 GCA_009916335.1 Erysipelotrichia bacterium
AGTCGTAACTGCTTGAAATGGTATGAATAATTCAGGTAAAAGTTTAAAAGATAATAAGTACCCTGCATTCCCTCTAGAATTATGACGTGAATTATGAAAAAAAGATTTAGATACAGGATTTTTCAATACCTCGTTATAACAATTCGGGAATCCAGGAAGTACTACACAATGAGGAGGAGTTTACAATGATCGACGTAATCATAAAGTTTGCAAACTTAATTTTCCAGCCCCTAATCAATCTTGGTTCTGCACCAATGATGATGATTCTCTTGACCATATTTGCTATGTTAATGGGAGTCAAATTTTCAAAAGCTTTAGAAGGTGGTTTAAAACTAGCCATTGCATTAACCGGTATGGGAATTGTCATTGGTATCTTAACAAGCGCATTTTCGGAAGCTTTACAAGCTTTTGTTGAAAATACAGGCATCCAACTTTCCGTTACCGACGTTGGTTGGGCACCATTAGCAACCATTACATGGGGATCTCCTTACACCTTATTTTTCTTACTTGTATTAGTTATTATCAATATGGTTATGTTAGCAATTAATAAAACGAACACGCTAGACGTGGATATCTTTAACTTCTGGCACCCAGCCCTATTAGGTATTATTATCCTCTATTATTCTAAAAATCTATTCGTCGCTACCTTATTCGTAGTATTTATCGGTGTTCTTAAATTTATTAACTCTGATTTAATGAAACCGACTTTCAATGATTTATTGAGCATGCCTGATTCAAATCCGACCACCACAACCCATTTAAACTTTATGTTAAACCCAGTTATCATGCTATTCGATACTATTTTTGAAAAATTCTTTTATAAACTTGATAAATACGATTTTAACGCAGCTGATTTAAACAAAAAAATTGGTTTTTGGGGATCAAAATTTGCCATTGGCTCTTATTTAGGTCTATTTGTAGGTTTGTTAGGACAACAATCTGTTTCACAAATTTTCTCTCTCGCTTTCACAGGTGCTGTATCTCTTGAACTATTCTCTCTTATCGGATCTTGGTTTATCGCCGCAGTAGAACCTTTGTCTCAAGGTCTAACTACTTTCATGGCAAAACGTTTTCCAGGCCGTCAATTCTACATTGGTATAGATTGGCCATTCCTTGGTGCTCGTGCAGAAATGTGGGCTGCAGCTAATGTATTAGCCCCTATCTTGTTGATAATGGCCATGTTCTTACCCGGAAATAGTATCCTTCCACTTGCTGGTATTATTGCAATTGGTTTAACTCCTGCATTATTAGTCGTTTGTCGTGGTAAGATGTTAAGAATGATTACAATTGGAGTATTTATGTTACCGATCTTCTTATGGTCAGGAACAATGATTGCTCCAATGATAACCCAAACAGCACAAAACGTTGGTGCATTCCCCGCTAACTTAGCTTCAACTCAATTAATTTCCCACTCAACAAAAGAAGGTCCAATTGAAAGTATGCTAGCTGTATGGATTGGTAAAGCTATATCTAATCCACAAGTTCAAACAATTCTTTTAGCAGTAGGTGCGCTTGCTGTTTATTCTCTATTATTCGTATGGTATGCACATAAAATGAAACAACGAAATCTAGCGTATAAGAACGCAGAAGAAGCTGCAAAAGTAGTAGTTGATTCTATTGATATAGCGTAAACCCGTATTTAAAAGATGCATATAAATGAAAAGCACCTCCTTAATTTGATACGATAATCGTACCAAATTAAGGAGGTGCTTTTCATCCTGAATTCCGGAATTTATACCGCGGGTGGGACAAACTCCCAATAGCTCAACAAAAATAGGTTTTTCATGTCAAATTTGGAGGTGGTATGAATAATTCAGGATTGATTTAAGTTTCTCTAATTGAATTTGAGTATTCATAAAATACTTCTAAACTCCTGAGCATAACTATTCGTTCGTTTATTCAACGTTACTATATCAGCTGTTCAAATTTTTATGTGCAGCTTTTAGATTTTATCTATTTGACATACGCTTACAATGGTGATAAATTGTTATTAGCACTACTAAAGAAACATTTTTAAACAATTTAGGACAATAGAGTGCGGGGGAGATAATCACATGTTAAAACAACAACGTTTAAATATTATTCAAGA
>SAAR01000098.1 GCA_009916335.1 Erysipelotrichia bacterium
GTGCTATTGCCTCCACCCATTGTTGCCAGCATGACCAACATCATAATGACCGCAATATAAGGAAGAAACAGCAATGGATTTCTTTTTTTCATATGAACCTCCTAATTTATTCGTATACCGATCTTTTTAGTACTCCTACATATGGAAGATTACGATACTTTTGATTGTAGTCTAACCCATATCCAATGACAAATTCATTTTTAATGGTAAATCCAACATATTCTGCTTCCATATCTTCTACTATTCTACGCTCAGGTTTATCAAGTAATGAAACAACTTTCACATCTGATGCTTCTTTATTCAACAATAGTTTTTTTACTTCTTTTAATGTTCTTCCTGTATCGACAATATCCTCTACTAGTAAAACACTGATCCCTTTAACTGATGTCGATAAATCCTTATTGATCCTCACATCGCCAATAGATTCTGCTCCATCATAACTTGAAACGTCCATTACGTCAAATTCTATGCCATCAATATTAATATGTTGCATCAATTCACTTAAAAAAGGAATCGATCCCTTTAATAAAGCAACAAGTAATGGTACTTTCTTTTCCTTGTTATAGTCCTCGCTGATCTGTTTTCCTAACTCATCACAGCGTTTAATAATTTCATCGTGAAAAACTAAAATTTCTTCCACATCCTTATGCATATTACAAATATCCTCCTATGTAATATTATTATTTTAACACAAAGATTGTGGAATTGTTACTATAATGTTCAATATCACAACCTATTTTATGCACAAAAATAACATTTCCCTTACAATTCACAACAACAGGCCAATTTTTCCTTTCATTATGTGAAATTTTGTTATCAATAAAGAAACGAGATACCTTTTTACTCCCTATTCTAAGGCGTATTTTATCTCCTTCTTTAGCATTTCTAATCGTAATGGGAAAATCTTTTTCACTTAAAGTTACCCCTTCAATCCGCTTTCCTTGTTGTGCAATCGTGAAATATGGTGTCTTTTCATATCGTACTTGTTCATACACATAGGCAAATCCTTGTTGGTTCTTCTCATAGATACAAAGATTTCCATATTCACAAAGCAAATCATAATGCTCATTGATATTATGTCTCCAGTTTTTATTTTTATGAGTAATCATCGTAATTAATGTATTGATATTTTTATCGCTGATTTGATGCAACTGACATCTTGTCGCAATCCATTCACGCAAAACATCTTTTTGATAGGAACACTTTATTTCGCAAAACGTTTTTACACTAAAAACTTCTCCTAACTTATGTGCAATAGCTCCAATTTCACGTTGGTACTTGCTCCAAGCCTTGTTTTTTTCTTTAATCTCCTTTTGGTATGCTCTTTTTTGCTCATCACTCATTCTCTCTACGATATGATGGCGAATCTGATTTCGTTTATACTGATCGGCAAAATTACTTTCATCATCATAATAAGTAATCTTTCTTTTCTGACAATAACTTTCTAATTGTTGTTTTGTATAATCTAAAAGAATTCGTTTTACTAACATCTCATCAATCAGTGTTTCTTCACTAATCCCATAACATGTTACCTTACTACCTCTTTCTAATTGCATGATATATGTTTCAATCACATCATCTAATTGATGTGCAACTAATACACCAGCAGCCTTTTTTTCTTCACAAATCTGTTTAAAAAACTGATAGCGTATTTCTCTTGCCTGTGCCTGAAAATTATATCCTTTTTTATACTGGGTTACCATATGCACAAAACAAGGGATCTGCTTCTTTTTACAATACGCTTGAACTCCTTGCATATCTCGATTAGCACTTTCTCTTTTTTGATAGTTTACATGTGCTACTACCACCTGTAAATGATGAGCTACACACATATCTAGTAGTGCCATTGAATCTGCACCACCAGATACTGCCACTACCCATTTTTTATCCATTAGTTTGTTCCATTTAATCATGAGATTATTATACTATGTTGCAATACATTTTCAAGTAAAAAGACAACATTGCGTTGCCTTAACATACCTTAGCTAATAAAACGGTCGAATCATCACTACGTTTTTTATCATTCAATATATTCATTAAATTAATGCCCTCATTTTTCACATTGCTGCAACGTTTCAAAGCTACCCACTTCTCAACTTCTTCCTTACTAACCCCATCACTTGCCATAATAAATACATCTTCTTTTTGAAAAGCAATTTCATATACATCTGCTTTAATATTATCTATGATCCCAATTGGCAAACTATGGGCATTCATTTCATAAAGATGTCCATGACGATATAAATAGGTTGGTGCCGATGCTGATTTAGACAAATAAGCCATATTTGCTTTACGATCAAAGCTTAACACATCAAGGGTTGCGAACACATCGGAACGCATAAAAAGGTTAATCATCTTAATACATTCCACTTGTGGTATTTGACAACGCATCATTGCCTCCATAATTTGAATTAATAATGAGCTGCTCTTAGATGCACTGCTCCCTTGTCCCATTCCATCACTAAGCATACAAACCACATGATCATGTAAATGAAAACTTTGAAAGCTATCTCCACTTACTTCTTTGATATGCATACTTTTCCCATAGGTTTGTATTTGTAAGTATTCTTTACTTTCTAACACGATCTTCACTTTATCTTTTTGTAGTGGAAATGTTGCTTTCTTCACTACTCTAAGCTGTACTCCACTTATTTTCTCCAATAAAGGAATAATCACTTCCTCTAACTCCTTATCATATAAATACTGTAACTCTAGTTCAATATGCACCTTATCTTCATCTTCTTGGGTTACACATTTACACAATTGAAACTTATATCCTTTTAATGTTTGCACAATGCGTTTTTGCAAGGTTTCTCTTTGATGACAATAATGTTTACTCACTTTCGCATTATATTCTAACGCATCACCCATTAACTCTAACATCTGCGACTGTAATGGATTGCTATCTACATAATATTTAGCTAAATCATAAAAAACACTGCTATAATTCATTAGCTGTCGATAAAACGATTGTTCCATATATAACTGATGTCCCTTTTCAATCAATGCACTTTTTTCCATAAAATCTTCATTTTCACGATAGACAAATAAAGCAAAAAACAAACAGTTCGCAATGAATAAGATGGTGTATGTATTGATTTGATAAAGCAATAAGAAGAAAACAAAAAAAGTATAGGCATAACTTTGTTGTTTATGTGCATTAATAAATAACAAAGTAAACAAGTAAATAGGATCCATTTGCAACAACGCAAAATATAGATATGTTATTAGACAAATTTCAAAAGGTAATACATATGCACAAAGGCATAAACAAATGATCGTGTAATAGCCTTCAAATACTACTTGATATTGTCTTAACAATAAATAAGTAGTGGCAATAAGCACAAAATACAATACACTTTGTTGCTTACCTTGCTGTTCGTATTGTTCAAAAAAGAAATGCAACGTAAAATAGCTCGCTGCTAAAACAAGTACAGTATTGACATCTTCTTTCAACAAATAAACAACCAATAACAAAATAGCACTATTCCAATACTTCATTAAATGCATTGCGTCTAGCTTTAAAAGTGCATATCCTTTCAAACAAATAAAATCAAAAAGTGCAAACACAAAATAAATGATCGCTAATGGATTGTTTAGCACCCCTCCACTACAAAGTGCTATGGTAAACAATAAGTAGTGAAGGATTCCTTTTTTATATGTATAGCATGACATTAATAAAACAAGTAACATCGTTAATGGCTGTTGTGAAAAAGACAATAAACAACCACTCAACAAGATCAGCAAAGTAGACTTAAAATCTCTTTCCTTAATAAAAACTAACGTATTTTTTATCATAAGGCAACTCCTTTTCGCATATACTATTCTACTGATTCACGAAAAAGAAATTTGTCATATTTTCATGCAATACTAAAACAATACTTTTAATAAGCGTTGTTTAATTTGCATAAACAATTTACTGTCAATAGGAATATGTGCTTTCACATCAATGATACGAGCGGTATTAATACTTTTGAAATCATTTAAAAATAGCACTGAATTTTTATTCATTCCCTTTACCTTGCCAATTGCCATCAAATGTTGTTTTCCATTACACTTAATCGCTTCTTGGTATGTTTTTTGATTAGAAGTCATCGGTACGACACAAGCTTTGTTATTAACAATTTTCATAATTAAACCAAAATGTTGAAACCCTGCTTCATTAAGATAAGCATTTCCAAAATCAATATAGCAAATATCACCAGGACGAATCCATACCCCTAATTCCTCACACCCTTTTGCAAGGTATCTTTCCCTATAATTTTCTTCTGAAATCATATGTGCAATCGCATCTTTTTGACTCAACACTTTATAAAAGCCATAGGTTTCATGTACATATTGATTTAACATTTCATTCATCTGTAAGGAGTCATCATAAATCCCCTCCTTTTGCCCTTGTTCTTTTAGTAATTGTATTAATTTCTCCTTCTCCATAAAAAAGTCCTCCTACTTATATATATGCCGTTTTTTTAAACATCTAAAAAAAATTGTAAGAATATTTTTTATTTTTTATGAAATTGATGAAATTCACTCAAAAACTCACACTACTAGTTAACAAAACAAAAAACATGCATTTTGAATATATCCATGCACGTTTTTCTCTTTATTCAATGATGCTAAAATCTAATGGATCCTCTACTCCATAATCATAGAACTGATACAAAACAACTCCCTCTTGTTCATTTTCAACATCTCCACTTTGATAATGCAAAGTTTGTGTGATTTTTTCCTCACTCAATAAACCATCTTGATTGGTTGAAAGCTCAATCTTCACTGCCACATAATCACTTTGCAAATGACATGTTTTATCATCATAATCCTCTGGATATTTTTGATTGTATCCTTTTGCATCATTTAGTGTTAGTGTGTATTTAACCCCTTCTTTATTCTCTTTCTTTTGAATATCGTAATACTTTAAATCCACTGCCTTAATTGCCATATCAAAATAAACATATGACGCATCTGCATCAATGACACTGAGATCATTAGGTAATTGCGAATACGAAGTATATAACTTCCCATTTTGATAATATTGATTCACATATTGAATTTCATCTACCATCTTCTTTGTCGATATGTACTCTACACCATTCTCGCCTTGATGAAAGCGATAATTCACAATTGCTGTATCACTTTGTCCAAGTTGAACACTACCATCTTCAACACAATATAAATATTGTTTATTTTCTTGTTTATTCATTTTGAAATAATCAATCTTCGCCATCTTTTTTTCAATTGCCAGTATTTCCTTGTAATATTGTTCTTGTTTATTAGGCTTTTCTTCCACGTTTGTACAACCACATAACATAATGATACATAGTAGCAAATATATTTTTTTCATCTTTATCACCCTCTTCATTATATAAGAAAAGAGATGTTTTTACACCTCTTTGTTTTCATCTTCTATTTTTTTGATCTCGTCCTCAATCTTTTTATTCTTTCCTCTAAAATAATTCCAAAAGGAAAGTAATGGGTGAAAGTGTTCAGAAATCATATGTGTATTTTCAATAAATAATTCTAAAGCAATAAAGATGATTGCAATAATGATTAATCCAATTACTTTATTAACGATATAAATATAGGCACCAACACCAAAACCAATTGTAATCATATAGATAATTAAAACGGTATTGCGATGTCCAAAGCGTTTCATCAAAACATGGTGCAAATGACTCTTATCTGCACTAGCAAAGCTTTTACCACTTAAAAACCTCCGCAACATTGCTGAAATGGTGTCAATAATCGGCACAGCCAACAATAAGATAGGAAACCCTAATGTGATAAACGTGGAACTTTTAAAGCCCATCAATGAAATGGAGGCAATGAAAAAACCTAAAAACAACGCTCCACAATCCCCCATAAAAATACTGGCTGGGTGGATATTAAATATTAAAAACCCTAAAATTGCTCCTGCTAAAATTAGACTTAGCATTCCAATATCATGGAAACGATCATCAACAAAGGAAATACTCGCAATGGTTAATAAGATAATAGCACTAACTCCACCTGCTAATCCATCAAGTCCATCAATTAAATTGATGGCATTGGTAATTCCCACCACCCAAAAAAAAGTAATGACAAAGGAAATCAGTCCCATATTAATGGCAATATTAAAAGGTAAACGAATTGTGTCTAGTTCCACACCACCAACAACAATCAAAATAATTGTTGCTACTGCTTGAAAAGTGAATTTGATGATTGGTTTTAGATTCATCATATCATCAATTAATCCACCGATGAAAATAATACAGCTACCAATTAAAAGTGCTTGGATCGCTACATCAATCCCATCAACAAAATAAACCATCGCTAACATGAAAGCTACATAGATAGCAACCCCACCAATACGAGCAACCTTCCCTTTATGTATTGTTCGCTCATTCACTTGTGCATACACCTCTAATTTAACAGCAATCCATTTAACAATCGGTGTCATGAATACAGATATTAGAAAAGGAACAACGATATATGCAACCCACTGCATAAATATCACCTCTCCTTATTATCTGATTTTATCTAAGTTTTCTAATAAAATTCCTGTACCTTCAGCAACACATGTTAACGCATTATCAGCAGGATAAACAGGCACATGTAATTCATTTGCCAATAATTCATCCATACCATGAAGTAATGCACCACCACCTGTAATGACAATACCACGAGTTACAATATCACTTGATAACTCTGGAAGTGTCTGTTCAAGCACACTCTTACAAGCCACTGCAATTTGTTGTAAGCTTTCTCTTAATGATTCTTCTACTTCTCTACTTGTTAATGTAATCGTATGAGGAAGTCCTGTTACTAAATCACGTCCACTGACTTCCATTGTTTCGTTACGACCACCAGCAACAGCAGTTCCAATACGTTTTTTAATTTCTTCTCCTGTACGAACTCCTACAAGAAGTTTCTTATTATCTTTTAAGTATTTAATAATATCTTTATCTAATGTATCTCCAGCTACCTTTACAGAGGTACTAGTAACAATTTCTCCTAAAGAAAGAACAGCAACGTCTGTTGTTCCCCCACCTATATCAAGTACCATACAACCACTTGGTTTACTAATATCTAAACCAGCACCTACTGCAGCTACTTTTGGTTCTTCTTCAATATATACTTTTTTAGCTCCTGCACGATATGCACAATCTCTAATCGCATTTCTTTCTACACTTGTAATATTAGAAGGACAGCAAATTAAAATCGTTGGACGTGAAAACATTCCTTTAATATTAATCTTTTTAAAGAAGAAGTTCAACATGATTTCTGTTACTTCAAAATCAGCAATAACCCCATCTTTTAAAGGACGAATCGCCAACACTCTACCTGGCGTTCTTCCTAACATATCTTTTGCTTCCTGCCCAGCAGCAAGACATTTTTTTGTTTCAGCATCTATGGCAACAACGGAAGGTTCATCAACAACGATCCCTTCCCCTTTTACATAAATTAATAAGTTTGCAGTACCTAAGTCGATACCAATTTCCTTAGTAAATAACATATAATTCCTCACTTTCTATTATCTAGCAATTTTTATTATAACACGAATTTCTAAAATTTAAAGAAAAGATAGAAATTTATCATTTTTAAACTATCCTATTATTTTTAACTATCCATTATTCCTCACTTGGATAAGATAGGTATAGGAAAAGCCCCTTACGGAGCTTTACTTTATGATTGTACTTCTACACTTTCATGAATCACTAACTTAGGATCGACGATGACACCATCTTTTTCACATACAATATGCAAATGGTTGTTTAATTCTGGATTATACACATTGCTACTGGCTTTGGCAAGCACATCTTTTTGCTTGATCTTATCTCCTTTTTTAACATTAATCGCATCTAAACTTTGATAGGTAATTTTAAGTTTTCCACTTTCAATCGTAACTGTATTACCAAACATTTCATCTACTTTTACTTCACTCACAACACCACTCGCCATACAAAGCACATCAAAGTTTTCATTATTGTAAGCATAGTCTATTCCTTGATTTCCTCGATAGACGCCATTGAAATTTGTATAATCATTCACTTCATGATCACTTCCATCAAAATATTCTAGTACCACACTCGCCTCTACATTAAAAGGGGCAATCACTGTTTCTGCTTCATCTGGTAAGGTAACAACCATTTCTTCTTCCTCTTTGATCACAGGAGCAATTTTTGTATGATCCTTATTTACATACCACTGTATTGTGAATGCAACACCACACAAAACAAGCAAAGCACAACCTAATGCGATTATCTTTTTACGATCGCTTTTCTTATGATAAGCATACATATTTTCACCTCATCATCAGTATGCCCTAGATTGTTCACTTTATACAAAATCAAATTTTTTCAATACTAACCCCTTGATAGTAATGTGTTAAAATAGCTTTAAAATCATACCCTTCTAATGCCATTCCTTGTGCCCCATATTGACTTAAGCCAACCCCATGCCCAAAACCAACGGTTGTTACAAGCATTCCTGCATCACTATTTTGCATTTGAAAACAAGAAGAACGCAACTGTAACTTTTCTCTTATTTCACGACCACTAAACTCACACCCACCGATATTTATCGTCTTTACATACCCATTCTCATAATATGTTACATTTTGAATTGACAAATCCCGCACATTTAATAAACGCATCATTTGCTCATATTCAATCGTGGTTGTCTGCGTTGTTTGTGGATAGTCTAAATCCCAATGGGAATCTACACTTTTTAAGTAAGGCTGCTCGTTTTGATAATACCATGATGCATCATTGCTTTTCCCATTATTAGAGGAATAAAACATCGCACTAATATAGTGTCCATCATAACGCAATACCAAACCTTTTGTTTCCTGAATCGCTTGTCTAACTTTTTGCATCATTGTTTCATACTCCTCTTGATAAATTTCTATTAACTCACTTTCACTTTTATACACTTGTGAACTTGTTGTATCATCTACACATAAATTACGCTGTAACACAAAGGTGCGTGCAGCAACACATTGTGCCTTTAGTGCCTCTAAGGCAAAGGTATAGGGCATCTCTGAAGCTAAAACACCTTCTAAATATGTTTCTAACGCCACTTCTTCTACCTTATTTTCACGCATGATGCGTACCACGATTGCCTCTTCCTTTTTTGCCTTCATCGTTTCACTAACAACCTTTTGCTGTTTTTGTTCACTAGGTGGTTGCCTATTCACAAAGATAAGTACACTTACAAGCCACAATACCACTAACATAATTATCTTAATTAACAAATTACGCATACTAAAAAACACCTCATCACAGTGTATGAAGTGTTCTTAACGTTAATGATAAATAGATAATTCTAAAAGGAACTGTGCGACAACATATCCTAAACCGATTGCTAAAAGCAATAGCAACAACTGTACTTTACTAGGTTCATTTACTTTACAGAACAATTCAAACTTAATACAGCTAAGGGCATAAAAGCTAATCGCAAAGCAAAATAAATAAACGATAATCACGATCCAATTTAACATTGTTTCAACTCCTTTAAATACATATCACTTGAGCCTAGTAATAGTAAGAACACAAAACCTGTTTGTACCCAGAAAATAGGGAAGTCAATGATACAAAACGTAATCGTAATCGTTACTACACCAAGTAATAAAGAAGCCAATGTATGATCAACTTTCTTAATCAGCAATAAAAAGCAACGCTTTATTTCCGATAATAGATAAACAGCAAAAATTAGTGTACCCACCACACCAAAAGATACAAGTGGTTCTAAAAACATCGTATGGGCATGCTGGGAAGAAATTCCTAACTTATACTGTTTAAAGCTTCGTAACCCATAAGTAGCAATATATTCTTTTGTATATGCACCATACATATGATAATAAGCAAGGGGTCCTCGCCCAAATAACCACGAATCTTGAATCATCAAAATCGCTGTTTGCCATATTTGTTTACGTCTTTCAAGTGCCAATCCTCTTGCGGCTAAACGAGGAAGTAAAGTAGGTTTTAAAGCCAATAAACCACACGCTCCCACTCCTGCAAAAATAGATAAAGTAAATAGTTTATACCACTTATTCACAACTAGCATCACTAATACACAACAAGCAAGACATAGCCAAGCAATTCTTCCACCTGTTAAATACAAAGCGAATAAGTTTAATACCCCAATTCCTGCATAATAACATCGAAAAGCTAATGTTTTGATTTTAAAGAACTTATAGATACAAAAACTTTCCACAAATAAAATCATCATGGCATAGTAATTCGCATTATAGAAATATAGATGAACACGATACTGTGGCTTATTTTGAATGTCTAAAAATTGCATACCATCAAATAAACTCACATAATATAATTGCTCCACAATTGCTACTACCAGTGCCAATACACTTAATAAAATGGCAATGTCTAAAAGTTGTTCAAATAAATCCTTGTGAATATAACGTCGATAATGAATGACATTGATAAACATCGCTTGCATACCGATACTCAAAGCAGCCCCTAAGTAATTAGCATGTACGATCGATATAATGAATAAATAAATAGCAAAGATCATCAATACTTTTGCCATTGATACACGCTTTAACGTTTCTATAAAATCTGATTTTATTAAAATATATACCATACCACCAACAATGCTAATCACTGTTATTGGCCAAGGTAAGAAAATAGAAGCAAATAAAATCGTAATTAAACGATCATCTACTGTATATGTATTTCTAAACTCATAAAAAAAACTGTTTATGTATCCCATAAGCCACCTCATCTAGTTTTATAATTATAACACTATTTACTTTGTTTTGAAATATGATAACGATTTTCACATTGTTTACAAAAGAGAGCGGAAAGCCCATACCTTTAGGGGTGGGATGGATAGCTCTTTTGTTTATATTTTAATGCCTGTTTTTGTTCGCTGTTGATAAAAAAATGATATACTAGAAATA
>SAAR01000562.1 GCA_009916335.1 Erysipelotrichia bacterium
AAATTACAGGCAATGGCTAAAATCAGTTTTTTAAAAAGTTAGAAAATTGAGCTTAGAAGATATTGGCTTGGCTGCTTGGTTGAATTTGCAAGTGGCTCTGTATAATGAAATACACCATAGGGTCAAAAACAATCTTAACATTGTCTCTTCAATGCTTGCCATACAAGCAGAACAAGAAGATGAAAAAACGAAAGAGGCTATTCAAGCAAGCAAATGCAGAATCGATGCTATGGCGATGGTTCATTCCATGCTCTACGTTTCCAGTGACCTTGAGAAGGTCAATGCAAAACGTTTTATCGAAAAATTGTATTTGAACATTCAAAGCACGATCAATGATCGTGTGAAAATTATTTTTAAATCTCAAGAGATAGACCTCTCACTGAATGAAATCATTCCTATAGGGCTCATCATCAATGAACTCGTCACCAATAGCTTTAAATACGCATTCGAAGAGGTCCCTTATCCAAAAATTATTATCGTTTTAAATAGCCATAAAAATCATATTTTATTAACTTACTTTGACAATGGCGTCGGATATGATGGTAACGAAAAGCAAAATTTTGGCCTAAAATTGGTTGATCTAAACGTGAAGCAGTTAAAAGGTGTTTTAAAAATTTCATATAAAAATGGATTGTGTTACAAAATAATGTATAAGAGAAGTGCGAATGTATAAAATATTGATTGTGGAAGATGAACTTATAGCAGCCGAATACCTCAAAATGATTTTAGAGAAAAAGGGCTGGAGCGTTGTTGATATTGTCGATAACGGCATGGACGCACTTTCTAGTATTCGCAAGTACAATCCGCATTTAGTTCTCATGGATATCATGATCAAAGGTGCAAAAAGTGGATGCGAAGTTGCCATTGATATTCGTAACATCAGTACATGTTCGATTGTCTTTACAACAGCGTATGCGGATGATGAAATGATCAGTTACGCGATGGATGCTAAAGCCGATGGGTACATTATAAAACCTTACAATGAACGCGAAATTGTCGCTACAATTTCTCTGCTTAATGGCAAACAAAAAAATGGCAACACTACAAAAATCAGCAAAATTGTCGGGGGCTTTTATTTTAACCATGAGACCAATTTACTGTATAAAAACGGCGAGATTATCAAAATTGGTCCTAACGGCTTAAAACTTATTCAAACCCTTTGCGACCATAAAAATAGTTGTGTCAGTTATGAAAAACTGTATGAAATGCTTTGGGACGATGAGATTAATCTCAAAAAACTTCAAATGGTCATTTATCGCATCAGAGAAATTTGCCAAATTGACTTTTTTGAAAATATCAATGGCATTGGTTACCAAATCAAAATTGATTACTCGAACTTCATAAAAAATGAGTAAGAGAGCCTATTATCTCTTCGTATATCCTTTGTCTTAGAGAAGAAGAAGGCAGCAATCAGCCATTGATAACCAAGGTAAACAAAATTTCATAATGGTATTCACAGGTGTCTGAGTCGGCTCTTCTACTTTAACATTGGCTATTCTGTACCCCTCACCTTTGACTGTTTCGACAAAATGAAATGGTAGCAGTTTAGCCCGTAGCTGCCGGACTAATGACCTGATGCGCTCTTCACTGACCGCTTCATCTTGGTAAACATAGTACTCAATTTCATGGGAAGAGACAACATGATGAGACTTCATAAAGAGCAATTTGAGCAATAACGCCTCTTTTCTGCCTAAGATCACTTCTTCATCATGATTGACAAACTTTGCATGTTTAAAATCAAAATAGATATCTTTAGTAACAAAAAACGTATCATCATTCCAAATATTGTTCATGTGATGTCATTAAAACGGCTCTTTGCATCTATATATCCTTGAAATATTTATTAAAGGTATTTTAACATAATCTTTCTAATCCATCTTATTGTGAGTTCATCGGTAAATGAAAAAGTAGTGTTAACTCCAAACTATTGAGTTATAAATTTGGAAATCTAAATTTACAATAATTAGGATTCTAACTCATCAGCAAACCACCAGGCGTGATAAAGAAGATTGCTATCTAATTTCTAAAAGCGTCTAAAATAAGTTGGTCTATTTTATTTTCACTGAGATTTTCAAAATCAC